>JALGUI010000711.1 GCA_029820915.1 Candidatus Zipacnadia bacterium
CCTCCGTACGACCTATGCATTACCCACATTTCGGGCGCGGTCGGCGCGTCTGCGCCGGACGTCGTTTCCGTACGGAGGGGCCGCTCCGAGCGCCCAGCGCGAGGAGTGACGCCTGCGCGGTTGTGTTGCGCAGGCGTCAGGTTCCATCCCGGCCCGGCCGTTGTCCCTGACGACATGGGCCGGGATGGAACCTCCGACCTGCTCCCGCAGGTCGGCCCGCTCGCTTCGCTCGCGGCGGCCCCTCCGTACGACCTGGGCGGCTCGGAGTGGCCCCTCCGGGAGGATGCTGCGCATCCTCACGACAAGGCGGCGCATCGCTTGGCCATCACGCGGCCTCGCCGCAGCCGTCCCGACTTGTGGGTAATGCATAGCCTGACGGCAACGACGAACGACAAACGGCCGCGTCGGGCCGACCTCGTTGCGATTGCTCCGCAATCGCCCCTCGTGCGGCCCCTCCGTACGGCAACGACAGACGGCCGGGCGGGAGCGTAGTCCCGCCGCTCCGAACGACAACGGCTCGCGCGGCACGTCTTACTCTCCCTGCCTCACCAGCCAGAAGCGATCCACCCACACGGCCTGCACGTCGTCCGGCCGCTTCGGCGGCGCGACCCAGATGTACATCCGCCCGTGAAGCTGTGCCGTCGCGATCTCGTATACGTGGTAGTCATCGTCCGCGATCTCGTCGCACTCCACGCGCAGCCCGCCGACGCCGGCGCGGTTCTCTGTGTCGTAGACCCCGGCCGTGAAGGCCGGTCCCTCGTCGGCGGTCGCCTCGACGCGGATGGCCGCGTAGACCTCGTAGGTCGCCTCCTCGTCGAGGCCCGCGATGCCCAGGTCCTGCTGCACCGCCCACTCGTGGTAGTCGCCCGGCATGCGCGCCGCGACGCCGTCGGAGGCCAAGTCATCGTGCTCGAGCGCTGCCCACGTCCCCTCGTGGGCCAAGCGGAAGGCGCGGTCCTGCAGATCGATGCACTCGTCGGGCCCCAGGCCCTCGCAGCCGGGCGGGGGCGGTGACGCGGTGCGCCCCAGGCCGATCGTGCGCCGCTCGAAGGTGTCGATCGCCCGGCTCTCGGAGAGCTTGGTGATGCCGTTAGCGCGCGCAACCTCCATGAACGCCTGCGCGTTGGCGATGTACTCCTCCGGGCCGGGCCACGGCAGCTCCTCGCGTCGCGCCTGCGCCTCGAACTCGTACCAGCGCACCGCCCACACGTAGCGTAGCGGCAGCCGTGCGACCTGGACGCGATTGAGCACCTCCGGATCGTCGGCGACGGCCGCCTCGGCCTCGTCGAACAGCGCCCACGCCCGGCCCATCAGGTCGAGCGTGAAGAACGGGGCGGTCGGGCCGGAGCCGATGCGCAGGTAGTGCTCGCTCGCCTCGGCCTCGTCGTGCAGCAGCTCGATGTACTCGCGGATGAAGGGCCCGGCGGCGCCGTAGTAGCCGGTCACGAACTCGTCGATCAGCTCATCGGTCTCGCGGCTCGGGTCCCACAGAAGCTTGGCGAGCATCCACGCCTTCAGCTCCGCCATCTCGCCGCCGGGTGACTGGTAGGCGCCCTGCTCGAAGATGCCGGTGACGCCGTTCTCCACGAAGAAGCGGATGTTCGGCCCCAGCACGCGCAGATTCGGGTGCGGCTGGATGTAGTGCCCGAAGTTCGTGGTGTAGTCCCACACCCACAGTCGATCGCTGACCTCGTTCCAGCCGCGGATGTCGTCGCCGAAGGTGGCGTTGGTCTCGGTCTCCAGGGGCTGCAGGAAGCTGCACTCGATGCTGCACAGCCGCACGACCACGTTGGGCAGCGGCGTCACGCCGGTCGGGGGCCTGCGCGTGTACTGGTAGGCCAGCGTGTCCACGGCCACGTCCGGGTAGTCCTCGGCGATGTCCTGCGCGACCGCGTTCACGAAGCGCAGCAGCGGTCCGGCGGGCGAGCCGTCCTGCTCCTCCAGCGCGAGGCAGTCCGGGCACAGGCAGTGGTTGTCCCAGTCGTTCTGCGACACCGAGATGACGGAGGCCGACGGGTTGGCGGCGAGCCGCTGCCGGACCTGCGCGATGGTGAAGTCCAGCACCTCATCGTTGGTCAGCGCTGAACCACTCGGGGTGCTCAGCAAAATGCTCCCCAGGCGGTACCAGGCTGTTGAAGGTGTGCACGAAGCCCTCGTAGGTGATGTGCCCGCCGCGCTCGTCGTCGAGCTTCGCACGATTGCCGTTGCTCTTGTTGCGCGCCGCCCAGTCGCCGTCGAACGCGTCGAATGCTGGGGATGGTGCTTGCGGTCGATGACCACCACCGGCAGCCCACCACGTCCTCGAGGAAGGTGTAGACCGCGTACAGCGTCCCGCGCGGCCGGTCGCCCGCGAGGATGAGATTGCTCCCGACCGTCTCGATCACCAGCCCGTCGGGCGACAGGTCATCGTACGGCAGATCGGGCGCCAGCTCGCGCGCCGCGGCCCCCGGCCCCACGATCAGCACCGGCCCGTCGGGCACACTCGCCGCCTCCATCACCGGGAACTCCGCCCCGGTCACCTGCCCGAGGAAGCTCGACAGCTCCCCCGCCGCGTGCTTCCGCGTGCTTCTCGGCCACGGTCGCCTCGGGGTCCACCACGATCGCGTACCGCGTCTGACCGTCCTGCGCAAGTTGCATCTCAGCCACCGCCTCACCCAGCGCCAGCAGTGTCACGGCGACGCACATTATCGTCCGTATCACGGCACATCCCTCCATCCACGTCGCGCCCGCCACTGAGCGCGCCACGATTGCGGGCTACTCGAAGATCACCGCCCGGAAGTCATGCTGCTTGAGTGGGAAGCTGACCGTACCCGGCGCGGCGCCGGCCAGCGCCTCGCCGGTCTCGAGGTCGCGTGGCGTCACGGTCGCCGGCACGCCCGTCGCCGCCAGGTCCAGCGCGAGCGTGCACTCGCCGCCCTCGCCGTAGTCGGTGACGATGGCGATGGCGCGCGGGCCGTTCACGACCACGATGCCGCGCGCGTCCGCGCCCTCGATGGTCAGCGGGAAGCCGTCATCCCAGTAGTTGTAGACCCGGCAGTCTCCGGTCCCGTACCCGAACGCGAACAGGCGGCCCAGCATGTCGTAGTGCCCGTCGTCGGTCCGCCAGTTCCACACCCGGATCTCGTGTACCAGACACACGCCCAGCCGCGTGCGCACCATCCACTCGTACGCGGGATCATCCGGGGGCGTGTGCCCGCCGGCGAGGATGAGCGGGATATTGCCGCACTGGCGCCCGATGGTCTGCGCCACGGTCAGGTCGGGCGTGAAGCGGTCCTGGAAGTCGGTCTTCCCGTACCGCCACTCCCAGTCCAGGTTCACGGTCGCGAAGGACAGGATCGGGATGATGTTCGTGTTGGTCATGTGCGGCACGTTGGCGTAGGCGGTGCGGCCCTGCTCGTGCAGCATGATCG
>JALGUI010000712.1 GCA_029820915.1 Candidatus Zipacnadia bacterium
GGCGCACGCAGGGCCGCGGCCTACTCCGGCAGGATGGCGAAGTCGTCGAAGCGGAACTGCTGCCCGGCGTCCTCGCGCCAGTTACAGTAGAACATGAAGCGCCGTAGGTAAGTCGCCTCAGGCGCGGCCTCGCGGATCGTCCGTAGGTCCACGGTCGCCTCGTGCCATTGGTCGTCGTCGCTCAGGCGCGGGCCATCGAGCACTACGTAGTCGCCCGTCGCTGCGGAGTCGGTGCCGCCGATGATCCAGCCGCGCGGGCCGGGTGCGCCGTCGAACTGCTCGACGCAGATAGCCACGGGCGTGCCCGGCGCGATGCGGTAGGCGAAGCGCAGGATCGGGTAGCGATCAATCTCCCAGACGCCCGGAGCGACGGCGCCGGCGGCACGGTTGGCCTTGTTGTCGGCGTAGAAGAGCCTCATGCACTTGCCCTCGCCGATCTCGCGATCGACGTGCTCGTAGCCGGTCAGCCAGCTCCGATAGAACTTGAAGTGATGGCCCCACTGCCTCTCGCGGGTGGCGTCCTCGAAGTCGGCCTGCACCAGCGGCGCAGCCGGATCAACCGGCTCCTCGACGCCCACGAAGACCACCTCGACCCCGCGCTCGCCGCCCTCGAACTCACAGCGCACGATTACGCCGTGGTCGCCGGGTTCGTCCCAGGTGTGTTCGGGCGCGAGCTCGGCCGAGAAGGTGCCATCGTGGAAGTCCCAGCGCACCGACGTTGCGGCCTTGCCGAGGGTGTCGAGGCCGAACCTCACGGGCTGCCCGGGCCGCGGGTAGGCCGGCTCCGCCAGCGCTACGAAGCGCGACGGGTGCCGCCCTGAGTGCTCGAAGGCCCCGATGTCCGGCGCCTCGCCGGACCACGGCAGGCTGACCGGTATCCCGTCCGTCCAGCTCACCTCGCGGTCGAGGTGCAGGATGGCGGGGAGGTAGTAGCGGAAGTCAATGCGCTCGATCCGCGCGACGGTGTCGCGGGTGCCGACGGCGATCCAGTCGCCCCGTTCGCCCTCGATGCCGAAGCCATCGAAGAAGGGCCTGCCGTCGGTAACCGGCAGCTCCCGGCCGGTGCCCTCGCCGATTGCGAGGGCCAGCGGCACCCCCGCGTCAATGCAGCCGCTGTCGGCGCCGATGCGGAAGTCGTTCGCGTCTGCGTCGGTGAAGGCCGGGTCAGCGTCCACATTGTCCTGGAACTCCGACCAGAAGCCCTGGAGCATCTGAGTGCGCCGGTCGGCGTCCTCGACGGTGCGGCGCTCGCCCCGATAGCTGACGACCTCCTGGCCCGGCTCGGTGCCGCGGAAGAGGTTGCCGCGCACGCGGTTGTCGCGGCTGACGTCGCCGCCGTAGACGAACTGCACGTTCGCGCCGGCCCAGTCGTTGCGGCAGAAGACATTGTTGGCGAACTCGTTGGCCGTGATGGCCAGCCCGTTGATCTCCCAGCCATGGCCGAGGTTGCCGGCGATGGTGTTGTGGTAGATGCGCGAGTTGACCAGCCGGAAGGGTTCGCGGAAGTACTTCGTCGGCCTGGCGCCCGACGGCATGTAGCTGCCTGAGTTCAGCGGCGTGTGCAGGTTGCCGAAGACACGGTTGAAGCGGTAGATGCTGTCGATGTACAGGTTCTTCGCGCGGCTGTCGGCGGAGTAACCGCTGTCGCGGGCGCGGGTGATGATGTTGCCCTCGACCAGCAGCTTGCCGGACGCCCAGAACTCGTAGTTGCGGCCCCACGGGTTGCGGAAGCAGTTCGCGCGCACGACCACATTGCGGGAGGTCGTGAGCTGGATCGGGCTGTGACCGACATGCGAGAACGAGTTGCCCTCGATCAGGACGTACGAGCACTCGAGGACGCTCCACATGTTGCCGGTGACGCGGTCCTTGCGGAAGACGTTGTCGAGCAGCTTCACCTGCTCGGACCGCGCGATCACCGCGGTCGGCCCGGCGTTGCGCATGACGCAACCGCGGATGGTCAGGTGATCGCAGCCGGTCGCGTAGACCCAGCCGCCCACGCCGCCGGGGTCGATGCGGAAGTCCTCGACCGTGACGTGGCTTCGGTCGCGGGGGGCGATGGTGGCGACGTTCCCGCCCGCGGCGACGTTCCCGCCCGCGGTGAGCGTCGCGGCCAGCGGCTCCACCGAGCGGTAAGTGATCGGGGCATCGGCGGCGCCGGACCGCTCCGGCGAAATGCTCCCGGGGTACTCACCCGCCAGGAAGACGGCCACGTCGCCGGGCTCCAGGGCCGCGTTGGCCCTGTCGATGGTCTGCCAGGGCTGCTCGCGGCTGCCGGGCGCGTCGTCGCTCCCGTCGGGCGCGAGGTAGTACTCCGCGCCCTGGCATGGCACGGCAACGGCCAGAGCGACGAGCAAGGCAATGATGGTAAACGGGTCGGCACTGCTCATGATGACGGCTCCTTTTCTCGGCATTCACGCGCGGCCGCGGCGTCGCCCGACATCCCCGCTACCTACTCCGGTACGATCGCGAAGTCGTCGAACCAGAACTCCTGCCCCTGGTCCTCGCGCCAGTTGCAGTAGAACATGAACTGGCGCAGGTACTGCAGCTCCGGATAGGCCTCC
>JALGUI010000713.1 GCA_029820915.1 Candidatus Zipacnadia bacterium
GTGGCGGCGGGCATTCCGACCTTCGGCCTGGCGCTTTACGTGTTCCCGGTGATGACGGGGCCGTTTTACATGGCGTCCGTGGAGAACAAGTGGGAGGAGACCTTCTTCGAGTACCTGCCCACCTGGATCGCCCCGGCGCCCGACAGCACCGCGGTGCGATGGTTCTACGACGGCCTGCCGCCCGGCGCGGCCATGCCGTGGGACCAGTGGGCCACGCCGCTGGTCGCGTGGACCATCCTGACCTTCGGCCTCTACCTGGCGATGTTCTGCCTCGGCGCGATCGTGCGCAAGCAGTGGATCGAGCGCGAGAACCTGATCTTCCCGCTCGTGCAGTTGCCGCTCGAGATGATCATGCCGGGGCGCCGCGACATCTCCACCGTGCCCTTCTTCCGCAACAAGCTGCTGTGGGTGGGCTTCGCGATACCCTTCATCATCCACAACATCAACGCCCTGCACACCTACTACCCGGGCATGCCTGAGCTGCAGCTTCAGGGCATCAGGTTCCTGTCCGGCGTCACGGGCCGGCCCTGGCACTTCCTGCGCTCGCCAATCTACGTGCACTTCTCGGTTATCGGGTTCGCCTACTTCCTGACCACCGAGATCTCGCTGTCGCTGTGGCTGTTCTGGTGGTTCGGCCGCCTCCAGCACGTGCTCTTCGATGCGCTCGGCCGCCACCCGACGCTGGCGAAGACGGAGGAGAATCAGTACCAGGGGGCCTTCCTGATCTACGTAATCTACGGCCTGTGGGTCGCCCGCGGCCACCTCGGTGATATGTGGGAGGCCTTCGTCCGGCCGCGCCCGGCCGAGGACGATGAGCGGCCGGAGGCGATGTCGGTGGCCGTCGCCTTCTGGGGGCTGATCGTCGCCGGGGCGATCGTAGTGACGTGGCTCAACATGGCCGGCATGTCGCTCGTGGTGGCCGCGCTGACCTACATCATCTTCCTGGTGATCTGCTGGGGGATGTCCCGCCTGGTCGTGGAGAGCGGCATCCTGTTCGCCAAGGCCGTCCAGATGCGCCCCAGCGTGCTGCTGACCGGCATCGCGGGGTCGGCGCACTTGTCCCCCGCCAGCCTGACCATCCTGAACTTCACCGAGTACGTCTACATGTACGACCTCAAGAGCTTCCTGATGCCGCAGATCATGCACGGTCTGAAGATCGCCGACGAGGCGCGCATCAACCGGCGGCACATGTACCTCGCTCTCGCCCTCGGGGTCGGCGTGGCCGTGCTGGTTTCCTACTGGGCCTCGCTCCAGGTCGCCTACTCGAAGGGCGCACTCGCGATGCACGGCTGGTTCTTCATCAGCGGCCCCCGCGGCAACGCCGAGCGGCTCAAGAGCATGATCATCAATGAGACGGGCGTGGAGATCGACCGCCTCATCTCCCTGGGCGCGGGCGCCGTCATCTGTGCACTGCTCATCCGTGCCCGCCAGCTCTTCCTGTGGTTCCCGCTGCACCCGATCGCCTACGTCGTCGGCACGGGCTACGAGGCGTCGCGCATGTGGTTCCCCTTCCTCATCGGCTGGGGCGCCAAGGCGCTGGTCACGCGCTACGGCTCGGTCAACCTGTACCGCGGGCTGCAGGTGCCCTTCCTGGGGCTGGTGCTGGGGGAGTACACGGTCGCCGGCATCTGGCTCATCATCGACGCCATCCTCGGCAGGACCGGCCACCGCGTGTTCCCCTGAGCCGGCCGCCTGCGAGTGCCGGCGGGGGGCCCCGGCCCGAGCTTTCCTGACGATATGTGGAAACGACTTGCGTCGGCGCCGGAGTCGGGTATCATTGGGGCCAGGCACACCCGTGCGACAGAGGGGAGCTCGTCAGCATGACGTGGAACGCTTTTGACCGGGACCGTAAGCACCTTGAAGCGCAATACCACGATCCTGTCTGGGATGAAGCGAGTGGGTGGAGCCTGGAGAGGCTCGAGGACGCGGTTGCGCAGATCGTGCAGGATGCAGAGCGAGAGGGACAGCCCCGTATCCGCACGAAGGCAAGAGTGTTCGAGCTGCTGCTGCTGAACGGCCGCATCGAGGTGGACCCCAGGGACTGGTTTGCCGACCGGCTGCAACACGCCGACC
>JALGUI010000714.1 GCA_029820915.1 Candidatus Zipacnadia bacterium
GAGCCCTCGGGCTCGGCGACCAGACTCGCCTCCCGCTTGGCGAGGATGTAGCGGATGCACTCCTCGATCTCGGCCATGTGCGCGCTGATGAACTGCGCGTCGCCGGTGTAGTCGTAGTAGCGGGCGAGCACCTGCAGGAAGTAGCCACCATCGTAGACGGGCGAGGTGCCGCGCTCGATGAAGAGCGACTGCGGGCCGCCGTCTATAGGGTTCTTGGGCTCGGCCAGGAGGAACTCGAGGTAGCGTCTGGCGCTGTCGAAGTGCCCCCAGTCCAGGCAGAAGCGCACGATGCGCATGGTGAGCAGGGGATAGTGCCTGTCGTAGCCGTTGAAGGCCCCGCCCTTGACCACGTCGCCGTCCACGTCCACGAAGGTGTGCGTCCGCGTGGCCTGCACGATATCGTTGAGGCGATCGTCGGGAGTGACGATGGTCATGCCGCCGGCAAGGAACTCGTCCCATGCTCGCTTCTGGCCTGCGAGCGCCGCGAAGAGGCTGCGGGGCACGACCCGCTCCTCGAAGGGCTGGCGGTCGCCGCCCCGGGCGTGATCACCGTTGAGCTTGATGACGAGCTGCCACTGCTCGCCGGGGCCGAGGTCCATGTCGTACGCCAGGCGGTCGTCGCGCGCCACTCCGACCTCACTGAGCCAGAAGCCCACGTTGCTCAGGCCCGGCCCGACGAAGGCCAGGTCGCCGTCGAAGCGGCTGGTCTCGTATGGGACGAAGGGGAAGACGGAGAGCTCGAACTGCGCCTGCTCCCGCCCGAAGTTGCGCAGGCGCAGGCGGATGGTCGTGTAGAGGCGCCCGTCCAACTCCTCACAGACGATCAGCTCCTCCCAGCCGACCCTCAACTCGCGGTCGAGGTAGATGTGCTGCACCGCGGGCAGGTAGCCGTCGAGCAGGCCGCGGAAGCAGTCGTAGGCATTGCGCTTCGGGACGCGCTCGCCGTTCAGACCGAAGGAGATGAAGTCCCCGCGCTCGTTCTGGGCGACGCTGCCGTCCCAGGTGACGCACGGCTCGACGTCGCCCTCGCGCACGCCGATGTAGCAGCACGGGTACTTGTACGGGTAGGCGAAGCCGGCGACAGTCTCGAACGAGGGGTCGCCGGGCTTGTCGAGCACCTCCTGCCCCCACACGTCATCGTTCGACTCGAGCATGCGCTGGAAGTGCCCCGGCGGGAAGTCGGGCGGCACGACGGCGTCCTGCGTGCCGATCTCAGCCAGCGGCTTGCGGATACGCACCGGCAGGCGCCCCGGCCGCCTGACGACGAGAGAGCCGCCATCGGCTCCGCTCGTCTCGGTCACCTCGACCCCGCTCTCGATGGCCAGGACCGGATCGAGCGTCAGGCTGCCCGTGTATGTCCTCGGCTCGCCCGCGACCGCCGCCGGCAACTCCCAGCCCTCGGGCGCCGGGATGATGACCTCCACCACTTCAACGACATCGTACTGGTCGCCGGGCTGCGCGCCATCCTCGAACAGGAGGCGGACGAGCCTGCCTGTGCCCGTGCAGGCGTAGGCGCGCGGCTGTTCGTCCGGCGCGTCGCGCATCCGAGGGACGTCGTCCGAGCGGCTCACCAGCGTCGTCCACTGCTGGCCGTCCGACGAGCACTGTATCGTCACCGTCCGCGGGACGAAGCGGTGCTCATTCTCGATGACGCGGTACCAGATCAGCACCTTGGTGATCGGCTGCGCGTCCGGGAACTCGACGGCCAACCACTGCCCGCGGCTCGGCTGGTCCATTGCCGAGCACCAGGCGTTCTCGCCTGCGCCGTCGATCGAGACCGGGCGGCCGTCGATGGCGAGCTCCGGCGCGAAGCGGTGACCTTCCTGGCTGGACGCGCTCGCCCGCGCCGCACTGCACAGATTCAGCGGCACCGGCACCGGCTCAGCGGCCGCCGCCGCGAGCGCGCAGATCGTAGTGACGATGATCCCCAGCGGCCGGGCTCTGTTGGGCAGGACTCGAGGCATGCACCGTGCTCCTAGTCGCGGAAGTGATCGGCGACCATGAGGTACCCGCCGCACGGGTAGATCGAGATGTCCTCTCTACCGATGACGCGGGCGTACAGGCGGCTCATTCCGAGGCTGTCCTGGCCCTCGTGCGGCATGCCGATGATGGCGATGCCCACCTCCCGGGCGGCGTCGGCGAGCGGGGCGGCGGGTGTGACCATCAGGGCCGTGCCGACGCCCGCCTCGGCCAGCGCGGTCAGGACATCGGCGCTTGGGTTCCAGCCACACCCCATGGCGCAGAACGCCTTGCCGAGCGGACGGTCGGGATCGCCGACCACGATGCGGACGCCGTCGCCTCGGCCCTCGAGGTGACCCATCTCGGGGACAACGCGCAGGGCTTCCACCGCCTCGGCCAGGGTCGCCGGCCGCGCCTTGTCCATGAGCTCGATCGTGTGGGCCAGGTGGCAGTTGTCCGCAGGCGTGTGGACGAGCAGCACCGGGATGTCGTACCGCCTCGCGAGTTCGAGCTTGTGGTCGCGCGACCACGCCTGCCACTTGGTGGCCGCCAACCCCTGCATCAGCGGCTCAGCTCTGTCCTCGGGCACGCCCGCGTCCACGATGCGATGGAACTGCGCGGAGAGCACGTCCTCGATCGCGCGCAGGCCCCAGCCACTGGTGTGG
>JALGUI010000715.1 GCA_029820915.1 Candidatus Zipacnadia bacterium
CACCCGCACCCGTGCTGGTCGCCCGACGGCCGCTCGGTCCTCTACGACTCCGACCAGGAGGGCCACTGCCAGCTCTATCAGGTGTTCCTCGACTGAGGCCCCAGCGAGGGGGAGTGGGATGACGTCCAGACAGATCGACCTCTCGCCCATCGGCGGGCGCAGGATCGGCCGCCGGCGCGCCGCTTGGCGCGTGGTGCTGCTGGCGGCAGCCTGCGCGCTGCTCGGCGCCGGGGCGCTGGAGTGGGCGAACCGAGCTCACCTGCGTGAGCAACTGCGGATTCCGCTCTCGGAGATCGACACCGCGGCCCTGCGCGACCTGACTACGGCCATCGCCGCCACCAAGCTTGACCCTTGGCACATTGCGGAACGCTTCGAAGCCGTGGCTGAGAAGCATCCCGACTCGCCGGTGGACTCGCCGGTGGCACCGTATGCCCTCTGGAGCGCGCACATCGGAGCGTTCGAGGATGAGGAGCGAATTCGCCTGGCGCTAGAGGCGGCTGAGATCGCGACCCCTGAGAACCCGCGATACGCGATCTACGTTGACACGGCCTCCTGGCAGTTGAAGCGAGCCGGGCGTCAGCACGAGGCCATCGCGCTCGTCGAGCAGGCGCTCGAGCGCGCTGGACCGGACCATCGAGAGCGCCTCGAATCCGCATTGGAGCGCGCCAAGAGGGGGAATGCAGTCGATGGTGACTGACTGGCTGCATAACCCGCGCGCGCTGATGCTCGTGCCGCTGCTGGCGGCGACCCTCTGCGCGTTGGTGCTGTGCGCCACACGCCGCCGCATGCCTCCCGAGCAGCCGCCCTGGCGGCTGGTACGGGCGCTGATCATCGTCGGGTTCTGGATCGCGAGCGTGGGCGTGCGCTATGCGCTGCTCGGCAAGTGGGCATTCCTGCTGCTCATGCCGCCGATGGGGCTCGGCGCCCAGGCGTGGCTGTCGCTCGCGGCCGGTCTCGTGGGCACCGCGGTCTTCTTCGGTTGGTTGATCCCGTGCGGCATCGAAGGCCGCTCCCTGCGCGAAATGGGCTGGCGGCGGCATCAGGCCGTGCGCTACTTCCTGGTGGCCGGCATAGTGACGTTGATCGCCGCATCGCTCAATCCGATGCGCGGGCTCCCGGAGGAGTTCAGGGAGACCCTCGGCATCCAGGACGTCCGTGCGGGGGCGATCCTCGGTATGCCCATCGCGCTCATGTGGGTGCTGGTGATCGGCTTCGTCCTCAGCGGCTGGACTGAGGAGAACTTCTTCCGCGGGCACCTACTCCCCGCATTTCGGGAGATGGGCCTCAGTGGCCGCGTGGCCAACATGGCGCAGGCCGGCGTCTTCATGCTGGTGCACATCCCGGGGCTGATGGTGTCGATGTCAACCACGCGCCCGGAGTTCGGTCCGGGACCCGCGATGGCCGCAGCCGCAGTGCAGGTTCTCGGGTGGTGGCTGATGGGGCTGCTCTTCGGCTGGCTGCGCATGCGCTTCGGCAGCATAGTACCGAGCTTCGCGGTGCATGGGACGTGGAATGCGGTCTACTTCGCGCGCATGTTCGCCGGGATCTTTGTCGTCATGGAGTGGCTGTCGTAGGGCAGCACGCTCAATGGCGAACGGCGGCAGGCACCCCTGGCTGCGGTCATCCCGCCCGCTTGCCATCGTGACCCCAACCGCGTACACTCCTCCCACGATGATGCTCTTCTACGACCTGTCGCTCAACTGGCTCAAGGAGTGGCTCGTCGAGTCCGATGAGCCGGAGTTCCGCGCCGCGCAGATCTTCGAGTGGGCCTACCGGCACGACGCCGCCAGCTTCGAGGAGATGACCAACCTCCCGAAGAACCTGCGCGCGGCGCTCGCCGAGGAGTTCGCGATCGGGCCCTTCCAGCCCGTGGCCCTCGCCGATGAGCCCGAGGCGCTCAAGATGCTCCTGGCCATGCCCGCCGGTGGCGAGGTCGAGTGCGTGGCCATGCGGATGGAGGGCTACACATCCGCCTGCCTGTCCACCCAGGTTGGCTGCGCGGTCGGCTGCGCCTTCTGCGCCTCGACCATCGGCGGCTGCGAGCGGAATCTCTCCGCGGGCGAGATCCTGCTGCAGCTCATCTCCCTGCGCGCGAGCGAGGGCGCCATCCGCAACGTGGTCTTCATGGGCATGGGGGAGGCCTTCCACAACTACGAGGCGGTGTGCGAGAGCATCCAGCGCATGACCGACAAGCGCGCGATGGCGATGTCGCCCGCGCGCGTCACGGTCTCCACCGCAGGCGTGGTGCCCATGATCCACCGCTACGCCACCGAAGGGCCGCCGACCGAGCTGGCGGTGTCGCTGGGCTCGGCCCACCAGGAGACGCGCGACCGCCTCATGCCCGGCATGGCGCGCTGGGACCTGGGCGACCT
>JALGUI010000716.1 GCA_029820915.1 Candidatus Zipacnadia bacterium
ACGTACGTGAGGTCGCTCGGCTGCAGCAGGCCGGTCGCGGGCTGCCCGGCAGGCGGGTTGGGCGCCGGCGGGTTCTGGTTGTTGGGCTGGCCCGGCGGGTTCGTGGCCGTACCTACGCCACCACAGCCCGCCGCCAGCACTAGCGCCCCAAGCACGACGCACACGACCACGAAGCGATATGTCATCTTGCCCTCCAGTAGCACGCAAGTTCGTCCCTGCAAAGGGATGCTACCCGCCGCTGGGGCCTCCAACACTCCGCGCCCTACTGCTGCTCGCCCGCCATCTCCTCGTACACGCCGATGCCGTTGCCCTGCGGATCGACGATCACCGCGAACCAGCCCATGCCCTCGATCTCGGTCCTAGGCACGACGACCATGCCGCCTAACTCCTGAGCCTTCGCCGCCGACTCGTCCACGCTATCGACCAGCACGTAGTCGAGCTGCGTCTGCTCCGGGTGCATCTTCGCCATGATGCCGCCCATGGGTGGCTGTCCCGTGTCGATGACCCAGTACGCCATCTCTCCGGGCTGCTTGTCGATCTTCCAGTCGAAGAGGCTCGTGTAATAGTCCGCAAGCGCCTCGGGATCGTCTCCGACGAGCTCGAAGTGCACGATCGGGTTGCCCATCTGCTGTTGGCCCCTTCCGTGATGGCAATTGGTCGGCGGCCCGACGTACGTCGGCCGGTTCGTTCACTACCTGATTCCCCGTGACCACGCGTCCTCCTCCCGTACGCGCTCCGCCGATCGCGCAACTGCACCCACCGGAACTGCGCGATGTCACGGTCGAGCGGGACGCCGCAGACCGCGGGCCCGCCCCAGCGGCACGGCTGGGGCCGATCAGGTCCTGCCGGCCGGGAGGTCAGAGGCGCCCGCACACGAACTCATCAGGCGACAGGACGGACGAATGGACACTCACGCGAGGAGGCCGGCCAAGGTGTCTACCTGGAGACAGCGCATGCTTGACATGGTAGCCCGCAGGCCATCCGGCCGGCTCGGCCGGGTGGTGTACGGACGCCTGTCCGGCGACGAGCCGCTCGCCAGGCTCGTCCTGGATGGGCTCGGGCTGCGCCCCGATGACGCCTACCTCGAGATCGGCCAGGGCGGCGGGCGGCTGCTGGCGCGGGCGCTCGAGACGACGGGGCGGGCGGCGGGCATCGACCACAGCGCGGACATGGCCGCGCTGGCGCGGCGCGCCAACCGTGAGGCCGTGGCCGACGGCCGGGCGCACATCGTGGTCGGCGACGCCGCCGCGCTCCCGTGGCCCGACGACACCTTCACCTGCGCGGCCTGCGTGGCGACCTTCCTGTTCTTCGAGGAGCCGGTGCGCGTGCTGCGCGAGGTGCACCGCGTCCTGCGCCCGGACGGCCGCCTGGGCATCCTCACCCCCGCCGAGCAGGCCCGCGGCGTCGTGAGTCGCCTCTTCTCCCCGTGGTCCGAGGATGTCCGCCTGTACACGCCCGACGAGATGACCGCCGTGCTCGCTCAGGCGGGCTTCGTCGCCATCGAGGTCGAGGTGCGCAACAAGCGTCTCCTCGCGTTCGCCCGGACGCCTGACGCGCAGGCCGGTTGTCGTTGAGGATGGCGCCGCCACCGGCCCATCCTGACGGCAGCGTCATCCCTCTGCGTGCCCGGACCAGTCGAAGACGACCCCGATGGTGGCCCCGCGGTCGCGTGAGGACGCGCTGCGTCCTGCCAGCATCGGGTAGACGCGTGGGGCGTCATCGGGCGTGAAGCGGTGGGTGATGAGGTCGTCCACGCGGATCTGTCTGCGCTGAAGGTAGGTCAAGAACAGCTCGATCTGCCGCCGCGGCGTCAACGCGCATCTGCACCACGTCCACCACCAGCACCTCGGCCAGCCCCAGGACCCGCAGGTACTGCGTCACGAGCTGCCCCAGCGGCCCCAGACCGATCACGACGGCGGTCTCGCCCAGCGCGTGCTCGGCCCGGCGCACGTTGGTCTGCGTGATGACCCCGAGGATCGCCCACACGGCCTCCAGGTCGCTGACCGCGTCGCGCACCGGCGTGAGCCAGCCGCGCTCGACGCTCACCGTCGCCCGCGCC
>JALGUI010000717.1 GCA_029820915.1 Candidatus Zipacnadia bacterium
TCGAGGAAGACAAGATGTACCGATCCGGCACCGATCTGGCGGCGAGTGTAGACGCAGGCGCGACGCAGATCGAGGTCGTCGACCCGACGGGCTTCGCCGTCAACGACACGATCATCATCTTCGACGCCGGGCCTATTGGCGGTGGACCTCGCAGCGAGGAGGCTCAGATCGCCAGCATCAACGGGGATCTCATCACACTCGCGGCGCCACTGCAGAATGCGTACAAAGCCAACTATCCCCAAGCCTACGAGTGGGACAACCCGGACAAGCGGGGGGCCGCCATCGTGGAAGCGGGCACGCCCGTTTTCGACCCGCTATCCGAGCCGGGAATGCTCCGGGCCTTTGGGCGGATCGCGACACACTGGCGATGCGCGGACGGTGGTGCTTTCATTGACGTGCGTCGTCTTGATAGCGGGTCCGGCATGGTCCCCTACAGGCAGAGCTTCGGCACTCGGAACGAACTCAACTGCTTCGGGCACGTCTGGTTCAGCCACGGGGTCGGTCCCAACAAGGGAGTGGACAACTGCGCGTGGCTGCTAGGCTGCAATCTCGCGTCACCGAGCTTGCTGGGCCACGAGCAGGCCTTGGGCAACTGCGACACCCTGCTGCATCGTGCCATCGTCTGCGTCGGCGAGATCGGTGTGCGCGGGTACAATCAGAACGCCGTCAGTGCCTGCTCCGCGCACGAAGTGGGGCATCTCTTCGTTCCCTATGAGCAGACCGATACCGGTCACGGCACGGACAGAACGCACTGCGGCCTCGACTACTGCCTCATGGGCTACTACTCCAACCTGAACGATGAAGTCATGGAGTTCTGCACGGGATGTCTTTCCAGCGCCCGCAGAGCGCCCGACCCGTTCTGAGTCCGCGGGTACCGCGGTGCTGGCTGAGCTTCGAAGGAGGTATCACGCAATGGGACGTGTGTGCGCTAGGATTGGGGGCCAGCGTCGCTCGCCATCAGTGCTCATCGCGGTGGGGATCGCTGCGATGGTGCACGGCTTAGCGCTGCCGCAGGACACCACGGCGGAGCTGCGTGCCCTCATCGCGCAGTGGCGAGGTGATGCGGAGGCAGTGGCCGCGTCGACGGACTTGAGCGGTCGCCTGGCTCGCCTGTCCGCAGACGCCCTCGCCGTGGACCCAGACGCGCTCCAAGCGTTCCGGGAGAACGCGCCCGCCGCTTTGCTCGCGCTGCACGACGCTCTCCAGTCGCCCGAGGCAAGCACGCGGCGGCGCGCCGCGCTGCTGCTGCGCTACCTCTGGCCCGCGGCTGACCGATCTGGAGACGTGGCAGCGGGTGTACGACGAGCGGATGGCCTTCTTCTGCTGCAGTGCGCTGGCGATGTCGACCCAGGAGTGCGCGAACTCGCGGCACGAGGGCTGGCATCGCGGCTGGCAGATGATTGGCTGCGTCAGGGCCGCGGAGAGCAGCCAATCCTGGACGACGATCTCAAGGGATGGGGCCTTCGCGCACTGCATACTCTGAGTTCTGACGACAGTGCTGCGGTGCGTCGTTCGGCTGTGACGGGTCTGAGCACCCTCGGGGAAGCCCCTCCATGGCCTGCATCGGAGTTTTCGCTGGCGCTCAGCGTGTTCAGGCGCCGTGTGGTCGTAGGTCAGGCACTGGACACGGTCGTCGCCCTAGGCTACGGCGGCTCAGAGGTGACGTATGTGCGTCAGGAGGGACTCTACTTCGAGCTATGCGACGCGGACGGCAGCGGGCCGACACGGACGGAGGAGTTCGTGCCGGGCGAACTCGCGTTGGCGTGGGACAACATCCTGACTCCTGCAGGCGCACCAGTGGAGGTGGCGCCTGTGCGCCGTGTGGAGCCGGACTCGGCATTTGCGACCGTGTACCGCGGTCTGGCCGCCGGGCCCGATCAGGGCCTGAAGGGACAGTATGCGCTGGTGGCCGTCGTCACCTTGCGGACGTACGATGCGGCCGCCGTGATGTTACGCCCCGGATTGGCGCCCGAGACGTGGGCCCCGCCAGGCGGCTACGAGGCAGAGTTCGCCCTGCGGTCGGAGCCGGTCACGGTCGAGTGGTGGTAA
>JALGUI010000051.1 GCA_029820915.1 Candidatus Zipacnadia bacterium
CGGTCCGGCCGACTGCGGCTCATCGGCGGACGACCCCGCGTCCGGCATCGCGGGCTGCGGCGGTCCCTCGCTCGGCTCGTCCGCGTCGTCAACGGTCACCTCGACGGAGAGCCGGCGCCGACGCAGGCGTCGGAGAATCCACTCGCCATCGGGGCGCGTGCCGAAGCCGGTCATGAGCGCGCCGCCCACGCCGAAGATGAACACCACCAGGCTCACGAGCACTCCCACGATCTCGACCGCCGGTAGCAGTTGGAGGATCGCCACCAGCCGCAGCACGACGGCACCCAGCACCGCCAGGCCGATCAGCGACGTGACCGCCCAGCCGGTCGAGCGCACCAGCCGGCGCCCGACGATCAGCTCCACGCCCACCGTCCCCAGGATGAAGGCGCCGATCAGCGCCAGGATCACCACGGGCACCAGGATCAGCCCCACGCAGGTGATGGCGAGCACGAAGCACACGGGCACGACGAGCAGCATCGTCAGGCCGCCGTGCGCGGCCGCCGAGCCGGGCTTCGCCATGATGGCGTCGGCCACGATCCGCGTGGCGTTCGGGAAGATCCCGGCCACCAGCAGCGCCAGCAGGACGCCGCAGATCGTGCCCACAACCCACAGGCCACCCGCGTCCTCATCGGCCTTCTGTGGGCTCGCGGCGCGGCCTGGCGCGAGGCCGGGCAGCACCCCGCCAAAGCCGACCGAGCGGCCGTCGTGGATCGCCCCCGGCTCCTTGTGCACCGAGGCCCCAAGGGTCGCAATGTCACCGGTCACGCGGCTGTTCGGTTCCATCCGCACCGGCCCCCCGAAGGTGGCGATCTGCCCGTCCACCTCACCACCGATGGTCACCCTGCCTCCGAAGCTCGCCACGTCGCCGCGTTGATGTTGATCGGCCCGCCGAAGGAGGCGATGCTGCCGATCCTGACCTCATCTGCGGGCACCTCGATGAGCTGGCCGTAGCCGCTCAGATCCCCGCGCACCTCGTGCTGCTCCGGCTGGGCGACCTCCGGCTCCTCCCCCTCTGCGGCCTCGGGCTCCTCAGACTCAGCCGTTTCGGCCTCCTCTGCCTGGGCCTCCTCGTCTGCCGCCTCAGCGAGCCCTTCTGCGGGCACTTCCGGCTCCGGCGCCGCCTCCGGCTCGGCCTCCTCGTCGGCGAGCGCGTCGGTCAGCCCGGCCATCGCGCTCCTCGCCGGCTACCCGCGCCAGCTCGTGGCGGTCGATGCTGCCGCGCACGGTCAGCGCCGAGCCGTCAACGCGCGCGGTGGGGCCCAGCGTCACCGCGCCGTCCACCACGATCAGGTCGCCCTCGACACGGCCCAGCACGTGCGCCCTGCCGCCCATGACGACCAGCGAGCCGTGGATCGTGTCCTGCTCGCCAAGCGTAATGGCCTCGTCGGCCTCGACGATCACGGTCCCGTCATAGTCGGCCGGCTGCGCCCACGCCGCCGCCAGCAGCACGACGAGTGCCAGACCCACGATCCACCCTCCGGCCGGTCTGCCTGCACGCGTTGACATCACCATCCGCCTCCTCACAACGCGGCGTTGAGCCGCGATTCCCGGCGCTCATGCTACGACGTACACCGCCGCCGTCCGCAGCTTGCCCCGCCACGCATAGACCAGCGCGATCGCCCCCAGCGCGGCCAGGTTGATCAGCAGAGCCCAGGCGACCGGGCCGGCGAGGGCACTGCCGAGCTGCAACGCGCCGTGCAGCAGCGCCCACGCGGCCGACAGCGGCCCGGTCAGCGTGCCGCCGGCCGCCACCAACTGCCCCCACGACGAGACCACGAGCCAGACGATCCAGAGCGCGGCCGCGACAATCGCGGCGGTCGCCACCGCCCCCGACAGCCCGAGCACCCAGGCGACGCGGGCGGGCTCCGCCGCCGGGCGCCATTCGGGCAGCCGCGCCATCACGCCGGCGACGAACTCCTCGGGCGCGCGCAGCTCCGGCAGAGTCTCCAGGCGCCCGACCGCCGCGACGAGCGTGCCGTAGTGCGCGGCGCAGCGCTCGCACTCGGCCAGGTGGCGCGCGATCCGACTGCGCTCCGCGTCGCCAAGCTCGCCGTCAAGGTACGCGTCGATCATCGCGTCAAGCCGACTACAGTCCATCGTCCTCTCCCACTCTCGCGCCCGTGAGGCGCTCGGCCAGCTTGCGCCTGCCACGATGCGCGTGGGATTTCAGCGTGCCGACCGGCAGGCCGGTCATCGCCGAGATCTGCTCGTATGTGAAGCCCTGCACGTGCTTGAGCAGCACCGTCGCGCGCTCGATCTCGCTCAGGCCCTGCAGCGCCCGAGTCATGTCCGCCTGCGCGAGCGCGCTGTCGGGAAGGTCGCCGGGCGGCGCGGGCGGGTTCGCGCTCTCCTCGCTATCGAGGCTCTCGGTCGGCCGGCGACGGCGCAGCAGGTCGGTGCACACGTTGCTCGCGATGGTGAACAGCCACGGCCGGAAGGGTCGCGAGCGGTCGAAGCCGTCGAGGCCCGCCCAGGCCTTGACGAAGGTCTCCTGGGCCGCGTCCAGAGCCTGTTCGCGGTCGCCGAGCGTGCGGCAGGCGAAGCCGTAGACGCTATCGCGATGCTCCGCCACCAGGGCGCCGAAGGCATCTCTGTCACCACCCACTGAGCGCTCTACCAGGCCGTGGGCCCGCGACCGGCGCACGCCGCACCTCCCGCCCTTCAGTCCGTTCATACGCACGATGCCGCCGAATGGTTGCACAGATGGGAGTCAGGCGCGAACATTCGCCGCAGGATGGCTCTGGAACTGCACTCGCCCGGGGTTGACTGATGTCCTGAATGTGGTATAGTTGGAGTGTCAGATAATCTTACTCCCGCGGAGGTCGAGAATGGCGCTCGTGAAAGTGCGCAGCAAGGCTCAAATCACCCTCCCGGCCGAGGTGCGTAACGAGTTGGGCATTGATGAGGGCGACCTGCTCGAGGCGCGCGTCGAAGGCAATAAGATCATTCTCGAGCCTCAGATCGTGGTGCCGAAGTTCCCCGAGGTAGAGTTGTCGGAGGCCGGCGAAAGGATGCTGGACGAGGCACTCGAGGATGAAGCGGCCCGGCGCGTGCGGGAGTACGAGAGCGTGGATGCGCTGATCGCAGACCTCGACGATGAAGCTCCGAGCCACTGAGCGCTTCATCAAGGACTACGGTCGCCTGCCCGCGGAGCTGCGCAGGCAGGCCAAGCGCAAGTTGCGTCTGCTGGCCGCGGACCTGTCGCACCCGTCCCTGCGCGTTAAGCGAGTGCGGAGCCGAAAGGGCGTGTACGAGGGAAGCATCAACATGGACTACCGCCTTCTCTTCCGCATCGAGGGCAATTGCCTCATCCTCGAGCGCATCGGTCGGCACGACGTCCTCGACAAGCGTTGAGCGATGGCCCCCCAGAGCGACGGCGACGGTGACCGTCCACGTCGTTGCCGGTTCCCGATCGCCGGTTCCCGTTTCCCGATCCGACGCGTTGCCTTCGTCGCCGCCATGTGCTAAGATTCGGGCAATGAGCTTCGAGGAGATGGACCGGTCGAGGCGCGTGGCCGTGATGGGCGGCACCTTCGACCCGATTCACTACGCCCACCTGCTCATCGCCGAGGATGTGCGGCGTCGCTTTCGGCTGCCGCGCGTGCTGTTCATGCCGGCCGGAAGCCCGCCGCACAAGGGCGACGACGAGGTCAGCTCGGCTGAGGACCGCTACATCATGGCCCTGCTGGCGACCTCGAACAACCCGCACTTCACCGTGTCGCGCCTCGAGATCGACCGCCCGGGGCCGTCGTACACCATCGCCACCGTCCGCGGGCTGAAGAGTGAGGCGGGTGAGGGCGCGCAGGTGTTCTTCGTCACCGGCGCGGACGCGGTGCTCGAGCTGCTCACCTGGCACGAGCCGGACGCGATCCTTGACGAGGCCACCGTGGTCGCCGTGCCGCGGCCCGGGTTCGATCTCGACCTGCTCGATGAAACGCTGGGGGCCCGGCGCGCGTCCAAGATAACGGTGATCGAGGCGCCGCTCGCGAATATCTCCTCGACCATGATCCGGCGGCTCGTCAGGGCCGGCGAGTCCGTTCGCTACCTGACGCCGCGGCCGGTTATCGACTACATCCGCAAGCGCGGCCTCTACAGGCCCGCCGACCCGAGCGAGGAGCCGCTCCAAGAGACGACATCATGAGAGCCTTTCTCGACTACCTCATCTATGTGTGTGCCTTCAGCGTGATCGGCGTGGGTGCACTCGGCGCCTGGGACGCGGTGTCCCAGCAGCCGCACGGGCTGACCGGTGGCGTCATCGACGCCGCGGCGGAGGCCACGTCGGTGTTGCCACAGCCCTTCCCGGGCCGCAGCAAGATCACGGTGCTGATCGTGGGCGCGGACGAGCGCCCGCGGTACAACGACCGCGGTCGGTCGGACACCATGATCCTGGTCTTCCTCAACCCCCGGACGAAGCAGGCCGCCATGCTGTCCATCCCGCGTGACCTGCGGGTGCACATCCCGGGCCACGGGACCGACAAGATCAACCACTCGTTCATGTACGGCGGCGTCGAGCTGGTGCAGGAGACCGTGGAGGACCTTCTCGACATCGACGTGGACTACTGCGCCAAGGTCAACTTCGGCGGCTTCGTCGAGGTCGTGGACATGCTCGGCGGCGTGGACGTCGATGTGCCGGACGTCGAGGGCCGCGGCCGCGGCATGAACTACGATGACAACGCCGATGGTCTGCACATCCACCTCAGGCCCGGCCCCCAGCACCTCGACGGCGAACAGGCCATTGGCTTCGTCCGCTACCGCAAGGGCGACAGCGACTTCAAGCGCTCCGAGCGCCAGCACCAGTTCGTCAAGGCGGTGGCCGAGCAGAAGCTGAAGATCACCAACGTCGCGCAGCTCATCAAGATCGCGCCCAAGGTCCTGGCGGCCGTCGAGACGGACATGAACTGGCGCGAGGCGGTGGACCTGGCCCGCGTGCTGCGTGAGGTGCGGCCCGACTGCCTGCTGTCGGCCAGCCTCCAACCGTACCTGCGCGACCGCAAGTACGACGGCATCTACTACGCCGAGGTCACCGACTCGAACATCGCGAAGGTCCTGGCCGAGATCAACCTGCACCTGCGCTCGCTGCCGGGCCAGATGAACCTGGTCGAGGTGCTCAACGGCAGCGGGACGACCGGCGTGGCGGCGGCCGCCGGAGCGGCCCTGTCCGGCGCGGGCTTCGAGATCATCGATACCGGCAACGCCGACCGCTTCGACCACGACCGCACGCAGATCCACCACCCGGCCGACGGCCTGAGCGCGGCACGCCACGTGCAGCGCGTGCTGGGCGTCGGCGAACTCGTTGAGGTGGATGGCGACTCCAACTTCAGCCCGGATCGCATCACCGTCGTGGTCGGCTCGGACCTCGAACTCGAGGCCGCCGAGACGACCGGCTGACGGTGCACCACAGACGAGGGAGGCGTAGCGTATTGGAACTGGAGCCGAGACAGAGGGCCCTGCGCGTCGCGGAGGCGGCGGACGATCGACGTGCCGAGGACCTGACGATCCTCGACATGCGCGGGCTGACGAGCATCTGCGATTACTTCGTGATCTGCAGCGGTCGTTCGAGGCTGCATGTGAACGCTATCGCCGAGGAAGTTGACGACCAGATGGGCAAGCTGGGGATCGAGCCTCAGCATATCGAGGGGATTCCGGACTCAACCTGGGTGATCCTCGACTACCTCGACGTTGTGCTGCACATATTCGACCCACAGGCCCGCAGCTTCTACAACCTGGAGGGCCTGTGGGGCGACGCCGCACGGGTCGGGGTCCCCGCTCGCGAGGGCAGCAGCGCGCAGCAATAGGGGCGGATACGGCCATGGCGCGCGACGACGCCGAGGCGCTCGACGAGCTCGAGCGCCAACACAAGCTGGGCGAACTGGTCCGGCGCACCCGCCGCGCCATCAGCATGGGAAGGCCCGATCAGGCTGAGGCGACGGCGGCGCAGGCGGCTGAGCTGGCGCCCGACACCACCACCGTCGAGGAGCTGCTCGGCGATGTGGCGGCGGCCCATGGGCGCCAAGTCGAAGCTCGCGGGCACTATGAGCGGGCCCTCGAGATCGAGCCCAGCAACGCCGACGCCGAGGAGAAGTACGCGGCGGCGGTGCTCAAGATAGGCTCCTCCGCGCGTCTGCGAGAGCGCATGGAGGACGCCGTGGACAGCCCGGAGGAGTACTCGCGCTTCCGGCGCAACCCCGTCGTTGCCGCCTTCTACTCCGCCATCCCCGGCCTCGGCCAGCTCTACAACCACCAGTACGAGAAGGGCCTGGCCATGGCCGCCGCGGCCATGCTGCTGCTGGCCTGGGTCCTGTCCAAGCTGCTCGCCTACAGCGGCGCGAGCCTGATTGCCGATGCGCGTAACCCGCGGCTTGACACCGACAGCGCCCGGCAGGTGGTGGAGGGCTACGGGCCGCTGATCTGGACGCTCATCGTGCTGGCCATCATCCTCTACCTCGCCATCTGGGTCTACAGCATCGTGGACGCCTACCGCGTCTGCACCGAGCAGGCCGCCGAGGCCGACGAGTTCGGAATCGAGGCCGGCGAGCGGAGCTAGAGCGCGGCCGTCGCCGCACCATCACCGCTATGCATTACCGACATCTCGGGCGCGGTCGGCGCGTCTGCGTCGTACGTCGTTTCCGTACGGAGGGGCTGCGCGAGCGTCCGATCCGCCCAGAGGCGGGGTCGGCGCGAGGGTGAGGCGCGCCGGCGCCTCAGCTCCCAGCCGACGCTTCGCGTCGGGCAGCCCGGCCGTTGGGTCGTTTGCTCCCTCCCACGGGCGGGACTGCGGTTATGCGCGGGCCGGGATGGAACCTTCCGCTTCGCGGAACTCCTCGCGCGAACGCTTTGCGTTCGACGCTCGGAGCGGCCCCTCCGGGAGGATGCTGCGCATCCTCACGACAAAGCGGCGCATCGCGTGGCCTCGCCGCAGCCGTCCCGACTTGTGCGTAGTGCATAGCCATCACGGGCCGGGCTTCGGCCCGGCCGAAGCTGTGCGGGTGCGGGGGGGCCGCGCGACGCCCGCGGGCCGCGCGCAGGTGAGCAATGGATCAGGCCTCCGCCAACGCAATCCGCCGCTGCCTGCGCGCGCTGCGCTCCGAGCGCAGGCGCGGGTGTCGGGACACCGGCCATCGCAGCGGCATGGAGCGGCTGGTGCGGGGCGTCGTCGGTGAGCTGGCCTCGGAGCCGATCCCCGACCGCGCCCGCGAGTCCCTCCGCAGGCTCGAGCGGGACATGCGCGGCTACGCCGACCTGCCCCCCGACCGCCGCCGCCCGCTCGTCGAGCGCGGCGTCCGGCTGCTCGAGGCGATCGCGCCGGAAGCGCCGAAGCGCCCGGGCCGGCGAGGGAGCGCCGCCGACAACGATGCGCCGGGCCCGCTGGCCTGGGACGCCCCCATCACCGAGCTATCGGGCGTCGGGCCGGCGCGGGCCGAAGCCCTCGAACGCCTGGGCATCCGCGCCGTCGGCGACCTGCTGCTGCACTGCCCGACGCGCTACGACGATCGCCGGCAGGTGCTGTCATTGCGCGGGCTGCGCCACGGGCAGACCGCCGTGGTGCGCGTGACGGTCGCGCGACGCGGCCGGCGCTCCAGCCGCCGGCGCGGCGCCGCCGCCATCATCCCCGTCGAGTCCGCGGGCGCCGACGGCGAGCTGCTGTTCTTCGGCCGGCCGTGGATGATCGAGCAGTTCGCGCCCGGCGACGAGCTGCTCGTCGTCGGCACCGCGCGCGTGGAGAGCGGAAAGACCTCGGTCGTGGTCGCCGAGTGCGAGCGCATCGACCCGGATGATCCACAGCAGGTCGGCGGCATCGTGCCGGTCTATCCGGCCACTGAGGGCATCTCGCCGCGCATGATCCGCGGCTGGGTCGCCCAGGCCCTGGAGCGCTGCCCGCTCCCCGACGATCCGCTGCCTGAGCGCCTGCGCGAGCGCCGCAAGCTGCCGACGCTGGCGGAGGCGATGCGCGAGATGCACGCCCCGTCGGACCTGCTTGCCGCGCGCCGCGCCCGCCACCGCCTGGCATTCGACGAGCTGCTCGCGCTGCAGCTTGCGCTGGCCCGTCGCCGGCGGAACGCTCGCGAGCCCTCCCCCGAGGCCGTGCTGGGCGCGGAGGGGCTGGTCGAGGAGTTCGCCGCCACTCTCCCCTTCGCCCCCACGGGCGCGCAGGAGCGGGTGATGGCCGAGGTGGCGGCGGACCTGGCCGCCGACGCGCCGGCGCACCGCCTGGTGCACGGCGAGGTCGGGTCGGGGAAGACGGTCATCGCCGCGCTGGCCATGATCGCCGCCGCGCGCGCGGGCCGGCAGGCGGCGATGATGGCGCCGACCGAACTGCTCGCCGAGCAGCACTACGAGACCCTGCGCGAGCTGCTGGCGCCCTCGGGCGTCGAGCCCGTGCTGCTGACCGGCGGCATGAGCGCCGATGACCGGGCGGCGGCGCAGGAGGCGCTCGATAGCGGCCGGCTGCGCTGCGCGGTGGGGACGCACGCGCTGTTCTCGGCGCGCGTGGCCTTCGCGGATCTCGCCGTCGCGGTGATCGACGAGCAGCACCGCTTCGGTGTCCGGCAGCGGGCGCGGCTGTCGGCCAAGGGCGCGCGGCCGAACGTGTTCGTGATGTCCGCGACGCCCATCCCGCGCACGCTCGCGCTGGCCGTCTGGGGCGACTTCGACGTCTCGGTGCTCGACGAGCTGCCCCCCGGCCGCAAGCGCCCCGAGACCCGGCTGCTGCCGGCCGAGGAGCGTAACGCCGCCTGGGCCTTCGTGCGCGAGCAGGTCGCCGGGGGGCGCCAGGCCTACGTGGTCTGCCCGGCCATCGACGAGTCCGAGCAGGAGATGGCGGCGGCGACCGCGACCTTCGAGCAGCTTGCGGGCGGGCCGCTGTCGGACCTGCGCCTCGGCCTGGTGCATGGGCGGCTGGACGCGGAGCGGCGCCGGGCGGTCATGCGCGGCTTCCGCGACGGGGAGACCGACGTGCTCGTGGCCACCAGCCTGATCGAGGTCGGGGTGGATGTGCCGAACGCGACGACGATTGTCGTCGAGAACGCCGAGCGCTTCGGGCTGGCGCAGCTCCATCAGCTTCGCGGGCGCGTGGCGCGGGCGGGATGGCGGCCGCACTGCCTGCTGCTGTCGGGCACCGGCTCCCCGGAGGCGCTCGAGCGGCTGGCGGTGCTGGTGCGCACAGCCGACGGCTTCGAGATCGCCGAAGAGGACCTGCTCCGGCGCGGGCCGGGCGAGTTGGACGGGGTGCGCCAGAGCGGCCTGCCGGACCTGCACATCGCGAGCATCATCGCCGACACCGCCGCCCTCTCACAGGCCCGCGAGGATGCCTTCGACCTGATCGATCGCGACCCGGAGCTCGCGCAACCCGAGCACGCAGGGCTACGGGGGCTTCTCGGCCGCGCTTCGTCTGGTGAAATGTGGACGCTGTAGGGCGCGCATCTGGATGAGTGCGATGCACTCGCGCCTGCGGTCCCGCCGTTGCCGTTGTGCCCCCGGCGCCTCGCCGGGGGGTGGCGCGTAGCGCCGCTGTCGCTGGCGTTCCGTGGCCCGGGCACTCTTGCCCGGGCGCCGTCTCGCGTTCCACGAGGGTGAGTGCGAACGACCGGGCGGCGTCAGACTGCGAAGCAGTCTGCGGAACACCGCCCCTCGCCCCTGCGACCGCAAGCGGTCGCCTTCCTCCTCCCGGAGACCGCAAGCGGTCTCGGGGCGATAGACGACATCGCAAGCGGGAGAAGGGGGACGGCAACGACGAACGACCGGGCGGGCTAGGAAGCCCGCCCCTCCTGACGGCAACGACAGGGGGGGTGGCGCGCAGGCGCGGAACGGCCAACGGCTCGCGCGGCACGGCGCGGGCAGCGACCTGCAGAGAGGGCAGCGGCCGGCCGTCGCGTGACGCCTGCCCCCGCGGGCGCTGGGGGCAGACGGGCGGGGCCGCCGTGGGGTGCCGAAGCGCAGGCGGTTGGGCCGGGACGCCTCGGTGAGGAATTGTGGGTAAAGGTAAGCTCGCCGGGCGGTGGCGCGCAGCGCCACCGCTGTTGTCGCTTGGCGGCACTTCAGACCGAACCGACAGGGGCAACGACATGCGCCCTGCGAGCGCTCCCCGGCGTGAGGTCGCTCACGACCTCCGCGCGGGGCCACAACGGCGAAGGCCAACGGCAGATGGCTCCCCAAGGAGGCCCGACCCATGCGCGTGATCGGCGGCTCGGCGCGCTCGTTGCGCCTGCAGTGCCCGAGGGGGTTGCAGATTCGCCCGACTGCTGATATCATACGCGAGGCCTTGTTCAGCAGCCTGGGGCCGCGCGTCGTCGAGGCGGCCTTTTGTGATCTGTACGCCGGCTGCGGCAGCGTCGGGATCGAGGCGGCCAGTCGGGGCGCGTCTCCGGTTGTCCTGATCGAGCGCAGTCGTCGCGCCGTTGAGTCGATCCGCGCCAACCTCGAGCACACGGGGTTGGCCGAAGGCGCCACCGTGATCCGCGGCGATGTCATGTCACAGTACGCCGCGGCCGCGGGCCGGTGGGGGCCGTTCGAGGTGGTCTTCGCCGACCCGCCGTACGGCCTCGGCGAGCTGCCGGACCTCGCGAGGCGGCTGATCGTGGCGGGTGAGGGGCTGGCGGCGGGCGGGCTCGTGGTGCTGCAGCACAGCGGTCACCAGGAGCTGCCGGGGCTGCCCGAGCCCTCGCGGGCCAAGAGCTTCGGCGACAGCGTGCTGTCATTCTTCGAGGCGGCGAGCCAGGGCCGGTGACGGCGTGAGCGAGGTGCGCACTGCAATCTGCCCGGGCACCTTCGACCCGATAACCTGCGGCCACCTCGACATCATCGAGCGCGCCGCCGCGCTGTTCGACCGGGTCATCGTACTGGTTGCCGCCGACTCGGGCAAGAGCGCGATGTTCACGCCGGAGGAGCGCCGGGAGTTGGCGCGCGCGGCGGTGGCGCACCTTGGAAACGTCGAGGTTGACGGCTTTGACGGGCTGCTTGTCGAGTACGCGCGTCGCGCCGACGCGGCGGCGGTGGTCAAGGGCCTCCGATCGATCGACGACTTCGACCGCGAGCGGCAGATGGCGATGATGAACCGCCGGATGCTGCCCGAGGTCGATACAGTTCTGCTCGTGACCTCGCCTCACGTGCAATACATAAGCTCATCCCTGGTCAGGCAGATCTGGGCGCTCGGCGGCGACGTGGGCGAGTTCGTGCCCGGGCCCGTCGCCGATGCCCTCCGGCGCAAGCGCCGGCAATTGCAGCAAGGCTGAGGCAACGGCCGGCCCGCGAGCGGGCGGGGGCATCATGTCTCGCAGCAGCCGGCCCCAGCCGCGCGCAGGGAGGTCACGTGATGGAGATACTGAGACTGCTCGATGAGCTCGAAGAGATGGCCGACAGCGGGGAGAGGTGGTACTGCCGCTTCCCGCCCTTCATCGGCAAGACCGTCCTCGACGCGGCCGACCTGTTCGATCTGATCCACCAGATGCGCAACAGCCTTCCCCAGGAGATGACCGAGGCCACGCAGCTCGCGCGCGACCGCGATCGCATCCTGGAGGAGGCCCATGAGCAGCGCGCCAAGATCATCGAGGCCGCACGCGAGCAGGCTCAGCTCATGACGTCCAACGACGAGCTGGTCAAGCAGGCTGAGGCCAAGGCCGAGGCGATCATCGAAGAGGCCGCGATAGAGGGCGACCACATTCGCTCCGAGGCCGAGGCCTGGGCCCGCAGCGTTGTGGAGCGGCTCGAGAACTACACGGATCGCATCCAGGCCACGGTTCAGAAGACCAAGAAGATGCTTCTCGCCCAGCAACCCGGGCGCGAGGCCGGGGAGCTCGAGTCGCCCGCGGAGTAGCCCGGCGGGCTCCTCATCCCCGGGTTGCGCGCCTACGCCGGCCGCGGCCCGCGCCCGGTCCGTTCGTCCCCTACACCCGCGCGGAGGTAATTCGTGAACGTACTGGTCATCAACTG
>JALGUI010000718.1 GCA_029820915.1 Candidatus Zipacnadia bacterium
AACGACTCCGACTGGTCGGGCTACTGCCACTGCAGCGACTGCCGCGAGCTGATGCACACCGACGTGCTCTCGCAACACGGCGACCCGGACTACTCGGACCTGTTCTTTCACTTCGCCAACGGCATCGCCGAGCGCGTGGCCGCCAGGCACCCGGACAAGTACATCGGCTGCCTGGCCTACCACGCCAACGAGAACCCGCCGAGCTTCCCCGTGCATCCGATGATCATCCCGTATCTGACGAACGACCGGGGCGAGTGGTACGACCCCAACTTCCGGCGGCGGGACCTCGACTGGATCCGGGCCTGGCGCGCAGTGTGCCCGTCGGTGGGCGTCTACAGCTACGACTACGGCAGCCAGTACATCATCCCGCGGCTGTACCCGCATGTCCACGAGGACTTTATCAAGTTCCTGCACAGGCAGGGCGTGAAGGGCTGGTACTCGGAGATCTACAGCCGCTGGTGCCACGACGGCCCCAAGGCCTGGATTGCCAGCCAGCTCATGTGGGACGCGGACCAGGACGTTGACGCGCTGCTCGATGACTTCTGCCGGGGCATGTTCGGCGCCGCGGCCGGGCCGATGCGGCGCTACTTCGACCTGTGCGAGCGCGTCTGGATGACCCAGCCGGGCGAGGGCGAGTGGTTCCGCTACTGGTACAAGATCGAGCAGCTTGCGCTCTACCCCGATGAGGTCTGCCGCGAGGCCGAGGGCTACCTGGCGCAGGCCGCCGACGCCGCCGACACGGACCTGGCCCGGGAGCGCGTGGACATCTTCGCGAAGGGCTTCCGCCTCACGCGGCTCTACTCGGACGCGTGGCATGCCGGGCGCGACGTGCAGATGCCGACCGCGCCGGACGCCGACCTGGAGCGCATGATCACGCCCGCCATCGAGGCCGTTGCCGGCGACCGCGAGCGCGTGGCGCTCGAGGCCTGGATGGGCGAGGCCGGCCCGATCTTCAGGCCCGCCGCCTCCTTCAGCTCTCGCGCTTATGGAGGGCCGGCGGCCCCGCTGGCCGTGCTGATGACCGCCATCGAACGGCACCAGGCTGAGGGCGACGAGCCGGGAATCGAGCAACTGGCGGCGCGACTCGAGGAGCAGGCGCCGGAGAGCGCGCCGGCCGCCGCGGCGCGCTACATCCTGCAGGCGTTGGAGGGGGCGGCCCCCGAGAACATGGTGACCAACCCGGACTTCGAGACGACCGAGGGCGAGGCCGGCTCCGAGGCCGGAGCCGGGTGGCAGGCGGAGGGCGCTCCCCGGGTGGCAGGCGGAGGGCGCTCCCCCGGGCTGGTCTACGTGGCAGGGCTCGAACAGCAGCGGCGAGTGCCTGTGGCTGGCGGAAGGCGACAACCACTTCGTCGCGCTCAAGGGCGTGGTCAACGGGGTCTTCCTGCAGAACATCCCGGTTACGCCGGGCGGGCGCTACCTGCTGGCCTGCGACTTCCGGGGGAGCATCGCCACCGGGGTCAAGGCCCAGATCCACATGGCCTGGCGAGACGACCAGGGCCACTGGACGGCCGAAGACCAGCGGCGCGAAGACCAGCGGCGCGGGGTCAGCTTCCCGACCGGCCAGTTCGACGAGTGGCTGCGCACGGGGATGATCATCGTCGCGCCCGGGAGCGCCGCCCAGGGGGTGCTCATGCTCAGCAGCACCGATCAGGTCGGCGACGGACAGATCGAGTACGACAACGTGCTCGTGGTCGAGCTGCCGTAGCGCTCACCGGCAGAGGCCGGCCCCCCGGAGATGCTTCGCATCTCGCGGCCTGTGCCGTTTGTCGTCTATCGTACGCAGGGGCCAGCTTCCCGACGATGCTTCGCATCGGGCCCGCCCGGCGGCAAACGGCCGTGTCGGGCCGACTTCGTTGCGGTCCTTCGGACCGCCCCTCGTGCGGCCCCTCCGTGGAACGACGAACGGCCGAACGCGCCAGGAAGCGCGGCCCCGCCCGTCATCTGCTCGGGCGCACTCCTGTTCCTGCCGGCCCGGCCCGTCGGCCGCGTCAGCGCCTGTCGAGCCCGTCCTGCCCGCCCGTCAGCCACTCGAGGTTGAAGCGCGCAAAGGTGATCTTCGCGTACCCCGGCGATGCGCCGGGCAGGCCCCGGCACTCATACAGCAGCCCCGCCGTCCCGTCCGGCAGTACGGTCGGACACGAGTAGGCGGCCGGGCCGGGATTGACCACCCGCGACACCGGCCAGCTCTCCCCCTCGTCGTAGCTGAGCCGCGCGACCATGTTCTCCCGGCTCTCCGCGTGTGCCGGGTTGGCGAACAGCAGCCGGTTGCGAGCGTGGCCGTCCCGCTCGTCGGTCCAGCGGATGAAGCTCCCCTGGCAGCGGGGCTCGACCAGCGTAGCCTCGTCGCGGATCGCCGACCAGGTCCGCCCGCCGTCGTCGCTGGTGGCAACGGCCCGACAGTGGTGGCCGCGCGTGCTGCGCATGTTCAGCATGAGCGACCCGTCTGCCAGCTCCACCACCTGGCACTCGTTCGTGTTCGGGCCCGGACTCGCGCTCACGTGCCACGTCTCGCCGTGATCGTCGCTGTAGTAGAGATGAGACCCGTCCTGGCGGAAGTCCCCGGACGACCGCAGGTAGCCGGGCGCGATGAGGCGGCCGGCGCGCGTCTGGATGCCCATGCCCGGCCCGGCCATCGCGCCTATCCAGCTCGGGTGCTTGACGGCGGGCGTCAGGTCGATGGGCTCCGACCACGTGCGACCGTCATCGTCGCTGCGGACGGCGTGCAGGAAGAGCACCCGCCCCTGATAGCCGGGCTGGGCCCCCTCCGCGCGTTCGGGGGAGTCCTCCCGCAGTGCATCCATGCTGGGGTAGACGTGGTCGTAGATGATCCAGACGGCGCCGGTCTGACGGTCCACCAGCATGCACGGGTCGCCGGCGGCCATCTGGCCGGGGAGATCGACCACCACCTCGCGCGCTCCCCACGTCCTGCCCAGGTCGCCGCTGCGCTTGAGCACCAGGTCGATGTTGTTGGGCGCGTCGCCGGGCCTGTCCACCCGCGCGTCGCACACGGCCAGTAGCGTGCCCTCATTCGTCGTCACCACCGCCGGGATGCGATACTCGGCCACGTCATGCTCGCCGGCCACGAACACGTCCGTCTCCTCGAACAGCGGCTCCGTCGTGGTCATGGTTGTCGGGCGGAAGATCGCGCCAACGATCGCGAGGAGTACAACTTCCGCCCCTGCTCCCTTCTGGGGAAGTCGGCCCGACGGCGCTCGCCTCGCGCGGGCCCCGGTCGTCCCCTGCCTCCGGTCCGCCGCTTCCGCCGACCGGCATGGCGACTATGCGGGCACGCGGGGCAGTTCACTGCCGAACGGCCGGTTCCCTCCGGCGATCGGATGGAGGATGAACGGCGCCGGAGGCGAACTGACTTGGCGGCATTGGTCGAGACGCGGGCGGCGCGCGGGGACAGGTGACAGCAACCTGTCTGGGTGCCCGCCGCACGCCTGTTTCCTCAGAAGTGATCAT
>JALGUI010000719.1 GCA_029820915.1 Candidatus Zipacnadia bacterium
CGCCCCGTCATCGGCCCTGGCAGCGGGCACAGATGCCAACCATAGTGCTAACCAGATGAGCAGCCATACACTACGTGGGTTCATGTCTCTTCCCTCTGCACCGCGCCAGGGCTGGATCGCCTCCGGGGCCGGGGGGCGGTAGTCCAGTGAGCTATGCGGTCTCACCTGCGAAACCGAAGGTTCCTCGCTTGCAGTGCCTTCGCCAACGCTCCACCAGCACCTGCGCCTCCAGCTGCCGCAGGCGACGGATCTCCGCCACCCCAGGCCCGCCGCAGCGCTTCTTCCATCGATAGAGGGTGGCCTCGGCCACGGGTTGAGGTCTCAGTCTGTCAGTCGGACCCGGTATATCTCGGAGTACTTCGGGCGAATGAGGCCGCCTGATGTGCGGCGTTCAGGCTGTCTGGCGGAGAAGTACAGCCACTCCCCGTCGGGGGTCAATGCGGGCTCGTCGGCGCTGTTGTTGCTGCCGGCGACGTGCGTGGCCTCCCCGCCCGGTGACATCTGATGGATGCTGCCGCCGCGGCTGAAGATGAGGGTGTCGCCATCGCGCCAGATCGGGCTGTGCATGGGACCCAGGCGGACCCGCTCACCGCTGTCTGCTCGGAGCAACAGTCCCTCGTCCTCGCTCTTCAGTGACAGGCGACTGAGGTCCAGAACAGCGACGATGTGCTCCCCGCCGGGGGCGATGGCGAAGCCTCTGAAGTTCGCGCGCCCGTCTTCCGCCTTCGAGCTGAACAGCTTCCGTCGGACTCGATCCTGGATGCTCACCTTCCAGATGTCTCCCTCGTGCAGGTAGAGCAGTTCCTCGCCTGTCCGACGCCAGTGGATGGAGCCTGGCTCGCCGGGACCGGCCGCTGCTATCTCGTCGCGGTCGCCCGTGTCGGGATCAAGCAGGAAGATGCCCGAAGCGTCGCGCGATGCCAGCCACGTGCCTTCAGGTGACCACTCCAGGTCGTCCCCCGGGCCGAGGTCCCTCGGCGGGCCGTCGGGCAGCGGATGCACGACGACGTGCGTGTCCAGGCCGGTCGTGACCAGGTAAGCCACGCGGCTGCCGTCAGGCGCGAAGCGAACGTGCTCCTCGCGCGCCGGATCATCGGTGAGCAGACTGATCTCGCCGGTGCTCAAGTCCAGTCGCGAGATGTCGTGGTTGATCTGCTCCGACAGGAATAGCAGCGTGATCCCATCCGGGGAGATGACGGGCGCCCAGTCCTTGTGCCGGTTGTCGGTGAGCTGCTCATCGGCCTGCACGGTGGCGCTCGCCGCGAGGGCCAACAGGCAGACGACCAGGCGCGCGGTCATTGCCTCCCCCCGCTCGAGAGTAGCGCGGGCAGGATCTCGAACTCGCTCAGAGTACGCTTGAGTTGCCTCGCATCGCTGTCAAGCAGCGCGATCTCCAGGTCGTAGACACCCAGTGGCAGGTCGTCGAGGCTGACGAACGCCGTGATGCGACGTGACTGCAGATCGCCAATGGTCGCCTCCTTGACCGTGCCGGCGTCGCCGAGGACGCGCAGGCGCAAGCCGAAGCCCGCCGGTGGTGTGCCGGGAGGCACGAGCAGCTCGATGTCCGCTCTCGTCGGGCCATCGCCCTGTGACCAGATGAATCCGCGCCGGAGAGATGCGTTGAAGAACGCCGATGCGTACTCACCCCGATACACACCCAGCGGAGCCGCACCCGCACGCACACTGAAGACGCACGTCCCCAAGTCCTTGCCGAGGTCGTAGGGGGCATCATAGCGGACGAGGCCGTCGGCCTCCGCCTGCTTCGTGGCGGCAAGATCCTGTACGGTGCCATCAGGTGCGCTCATCTCGATCGCGACGGGCGCGGCACCCTCGGTCTCGCGCACCCAGACACTGGCCCTGTTGCCGCCGGCGGTCAGGTGCCCCGTGGTGAGGCGCTCCATGATCGTGCGCGCGCCCGGCAGGTAGACGTCAGCGTTCGCCTCAGGCTGGTGGTAGCTGCTCTTGGGCAGCAGCGTCCAGCACGAGAACATGCCATGCTGGGGGGCGGTCCGACACACGCTCATGCCGAAG
>JALGUI010000720.1 GCA_029820915.1 Candidatus Zipacnadia bacterium
GCGGCGACGGCGGCGAGGTCGAAGTCCGGGTAGACGTTGGGCGCGGGCGCGCCCTCGCGCACCGCGATGCCCTGCGGGTACGCCTCGGGCGGGAAGGGGAACAGCGGCACCGCCTCCCAGCCCCGGTCCTCCAGCCACTCGGCGACCTCGAAGGTGGAGAGCGCCACGAACTGCGTGTCCAGCCACGAGTAGCCGAACTGCTCGTAGAGGCCGAAGTTCGTGCCCTCCTCCATCCCGCGCAGCGTGCCGCGGGTGATGCGCCGGCCGATGACCACGGCGGCGGTCATCTCGGGGAAGATCGACAGCGGGCTCTGTTCGGGCGGCACGTCCTCGAAGCGCTCCGCGGGCGCCACGCCCACCAGGTCGGCGCCACGCTCGCGGGCGAACTGCTTCATCTGGTCCGTCAGGTCAGGCATGGACGATCGCTCCCATGCACTGCGATGTCGGCGCCTGATGCCTTCTCCGCTGCATGGGCGCGACCCTTCTCTGATGGAGGGAATCCCGGGCGTCCGGCGAATCTCCCCAAGCTGGTGCGGCCCCGTCCCGTCCCCAATCCGGCACGGGCGGGCGCCACCGGCATGAACACAGCCGCGCCATGTCCGCACAGAGCCCACGGGGCGAACGATGTCACGGAAGCTTACCCGGCGCGAGGCCATCGGGCTGATGGCCGGCGCCGCCGCCGGAGGTGCAGCCGTGCTCAGCAGTTGCGGGCGAGAGCCCGCGGATGACGCCACGCCCGCGCGACCGTCCCGCCGCCCCAACCTGCTATTCGTCTTCGCCGACCAGATGCGCGCCCAGGCCTGCGGCTTCATGGCCAACCGCCAGGTGCGCACCCCGCACATGGACCGTATGGCCGACCAGGGCGTGGTCTTCGAGAACGCCGTCTCCACCTGCCCGGTGTGCACGCCCTACCGCGCGTCGATGCTGACCGGGCGTTACCCTCTGACCTGCCGCACGACCATGAACGATGTGCGCCTGCCGGTCGATGAACTGAGCATCGCCGACGTGCTGCGCGATGAAGGCTACGCGACCGGCTACGTCGGCAAGTGGCACCTCGACGGCGCCTATCGCGGCGGCTTCACCCCGCCGGGCGAGCGCCGCCAGGGCTTCGACTACTGGGCGGCGGCGGACTGCACGCACGCCTACATGAACTCGTTCTACTACCGCGATGATCCCGAGCCCATCATGATCGAGGGCTACGACGCGGACCATCACACCGACTTGGCGATCGAGTACATCCGCGAGCACGCGGAGGATGAGTTCTGCCTGTTTGTCTCCTGGGGGCCGCCGCACAACCCGTACTGGGCGATGCCGGACGAGTACAAGATCCACGATCCCGCCGACATCAAGCTGCGGCCGAACACGACGGAGCACTGGCGGGACGATATCGCGGGCTACTACAGCCACATCACGGCGCTCGACCGCGATCTGGGCCGGCTGCTCGACGCGCTCGAGGAGCGGGGCATCGCGGACGACACCATCGTTGTCTTCACCTCCGACCACGGCGACATGCTCGGCGCGCAGGACCTGGAGCGCAAGCAGAAGCCCTGGGACGAGTCGATCATGGTGCCGTGGGTGATGCAGTGGCCCCGGCGCTTGCCGCGCGGCGCCCGCCGCGACACGCTCATCAACGCGCCCGACGTGATGCCTACGCTCCTGTCGCTGATGGGCGTGGACGTCCCGGAGACCCTCGAGGGCTACGACCTGTCGGGCGCCGCGCTGGGCGAAGGCGGCACCGAGCCGACTTCCGCCTTCATCGGCAACATCACGCCCTTCGCCGGGGACCGGCACGATGGCCCCGAGTGGCGGGGCGTGCGCACGAAGACGCACACCTACGTCGAGACGCGCGAGGGGCCATGGCTGCTCTACGACAACGAGCGCGACCCCTACCAGATGGCGAACCTGATCGACGAGCCGCGGGCGGCCGACGCCCGCGAGGAGTTGCGCACTGAGCTGGGGGGCTGGCTGGAGAAGCTGGGCGACGAGTTCGCGCCCAAGGAGGCCTACGTCGAGCGCTTCGGCTACGAGCTC
>JALGUI010000721.1 GCA_029820915.1 Candidatus Zipacnadia bacterium
GCGCAAGGACGCCGTCCTGATCGAGCGCATCGAGGCCCTCGACGCCGAGGGCCTGATCGCCCAACGCGACGCCCGGCAGATCAGCATGTGCGGCGCCGGCCCGGTCGCGGCGACCATCGTGGCGGCGAAGGCGGCGGGCGCGGACCGGGTGCAGTCGCTGGCCTACTCGACATCGGGCGACGTCATTCCGTCCGACCAGGTCGTCGCCTACTACTCGGCGGCCATCCGCCGGTAGAGGCTTGACCGGCTCGCCCGGGTCTGGCTATACTCCGTCTCTGGCGGTCGATGACCGCCCCCGACAGCGCCGCTGATGCGCCCGAGGCGTGACGCCCCCGGCGCGAGGTATCCCTGCCGGGAGGGGGCAGCCGCAGCATCCAGATTCGTGTGCCTCAGACAGCACTTCGCACACGGCCGCGCGTCGTTGCCGTCAGGATGTCACCATCCTCGTGGAGGGGCCGCTCCGAGCGTCGAACGCGAGAAGCGTTCGCGCGAGGAGTGCGGCGCGCGTCCCCTGCGTCAGCAGGGGCGCGCGGCGCAGGTTCCACCCCGGCCCGGTGGTCACCTTAACCGCGAGAGCACGACGGGCCGGGGTGGAACCTGCGAGGTCCGTCGCCAGGCTCCGCACCTCGCACCGCTCGCTGCGCTCGCGGCGGCCCCTCCAGGGGACTTCGGCGGTTGCCCAGCCGCGCTTGGGGCCTGCACAGGCGACAAACGACGTCGCAGGGCATGTGCCCTCCGGCAGGCACACATATCTGGGGGTCGCCGGGGGCACCGGAGAACTGCTGCCGTACGTGACACGCGAACATGCGCATCATGGAGTGGAGCACGCGTGGCCGACGGCGGGGGCCGCGGCCCGTGCGCCCAAGTACGAGCAAGGGTGTGACGGACGTGAGCAAGGTCTACGTGACCCGACAACTTCCCCAGAGCGCTCTCGATCGACTGGAGGGCGCGGTGGAGTACTCGGTCAACCCGCACGACCGCGTGCTCGAGCGCGGCGAGCTGCTTGACGCGGTGAAGGAGGTGGACGGCCTCCTCTCGCTGCTGACCGACACGATTGACGCCGAGGTCTTCGACGCGGCGCCGAATCTCAAGGTCGTCGCCAACTACGCGGTCGGCTACAACAACATCGACGTCGCGGAGGCCACGAAGCGCGGCATCCTGGTCACCAACACGCCCGGCGTGCTGACCGAGACCACCGCGGACCTGACATGGACGCTGATGATGTCGATCGCCCGGCGCGTGGTCGAGGGCGACGGGTACATGCGCGCCGGCCGGTACGTCGGCTGGGCGCCGATGCTGCTGCTGGGCTCGGATGTCTACGGCAAGACGCTGGGGATCATCGGCATGGGCGCCATCGGCCAGGCGGTCGCGCGGCGCGCCATCGGCTTCGACATGACCATCCTGTACAGCGACGTCTTCGTGGACCTGCCGCCCGTTGCCGAGCAGCTTCTGCACGCGGACGAGGTGAGCGTTGAGGAGGTGCTGCGGCGCTCTGACTTCGTGACGCTGCACGTGCCGCTGGTCGAGGAGACCCATCACCTCATCGGCAGGGAGGAGCTGGCGATGATGAAGGATGACGCCTACCTGATCAACGCCTCCCGTGGCCCGGTCGTGGACGAGGTGGCGCTGATCGAGGCGCTGCGCGACGGCGTCATCAAGGGCGCGGCCCTCGACGTATTCGAGGACGAGCCGGCCATGAAGCCCGGTCTGGAGGAACTGGATAACGCGATCCTTCTCCCCCACCTGGGCAGCGCGACCATCGAGACCCGCACGGCCATGGCCGACCTCGCGGTGGACAACCTGCTGGCCTTCCTCGCGGGCGAGCGGCCGCCGACGCCCATCAACCCGGAGGTCCTCGCGGACTGAGTCGCCGGGCGCCGATCGCGACTACGCCCCCGCTCCGGCGGGGGCGTTCGCGCGTGCGGGCAGGAGCGCCACGGGCTGCGACGAACCGTCACCCCGCGTGCAATCGCGAGCGAAGGGCTGGGGCGACATGACCGCTGCCGACGAGATCGCCGTTCGCGAGGCC
>JALGUI010000722.1 GCA_029820915.1 Candidatus Zipacnadia bacterium
TGCTCGATCTCCTCGATAAGCACGTCGGGGTAAGGCGGCCCGTAGGTCCACATGCCGGTCTCGATGGGCCCCGTGACGTCGATGATCCTCATGCGCCCTGCCTCCTTCAGTCGAGCGGCACTTCGACGCGCCGCCCCTCCTCGGCCGACACGTACGCCGCGTAGATGACGGCGACCACGTCGCGCGCCAGCGTCCAGCCCGACAGCGGCTCGCGGTCGTGGGCCACGCACTCCACGAAGTCCTGGATCTCCTGGTGGTAGCCGGACGCCCAGTGCTCGTCGGGCGCGGCGAAGTTCCAGCCCGCGCGCGTCGAGAGCTTCTCGGCCAGGTGCTCGTCGCCGAAGGCGTCCGCGTCGGGGCCGTAGACTACGCACTGGTTGTTGGGGTTCATGTTGCACTCGATGCGCCCCTGCGAGCAGAACACCTTGACGTAGTTGTAGATGCCGCCGAGCACCACGTCCGAGCTGGTGACCTCGGCCACTGAGCCGTCCTCGAAGGTGATCAGCATCGAGCCCCAGTCCTCGCAGTCGGCGAGGTCGCCGGTGAGGTGGCGCTCATCCTCGGCCCTGAAGGCGTCCATCTCCAGCAGCCGCGCGGTCTCGGCGACCACGGACCTCGGGCGGATTGGCGCCCCGTCGCGCGCGAGGCCCTCCGCCTGCTTGAGGTACAGCACGCCGCCGACCGGGTGCGAGCCGGTGCGCAGCAGCGAGCCGCCGCCCGCCAACCGCCAATACTTCGCGTAGCCGGCGTGCGAGCCGCTGTGCGACTCCTCGGCCACCATGCGCATGACCGCGCCGCCGCCCGCCTCGATAAGCCGCCGCGCCTTCTGAATGGCGGGCGCGTACACCCAGTTCTCGGCGTACATCAGGCGGATGCCCGCGTGCTCGATCTCCGCCTCGACGTACCCGCACTGGTCGAGCACCCACGCCATCATCCGGGACTTCGGGATCGTGTCGCCGATCAGCTCGTCCTCGCCCTGTCCCAGCTCCCCGGTGTACCCGGTCAGCGGCTTCTCGACGATCACGTCCTTGCCCGCGTGCGCGGCCTGCACGATGTATTCGGCGTGCACGTAGGTGGGAACGCACAGGTCCACGACGTCGATCTCCTCGCCGTCGAGCATCTCGGCGAGGTTCTCGTAGGTCGCCGGGATGTCGTGCTTCTCGGCGAAGCTCGCGCGACTGTGGTCGCGCTGCGAGGTCACCGCCACGACGCGCGCGTCGATGCCGCACACCTGCCCGAATGCCAGCGCATGGAAGTCGGCCGCGAAGCCCGCGCCGACCATGCCGATGCGGATCTCGTCCATCTCGTCAGTCCCCTCCGTGTTCTGTCCTCAGGAGCCTGTCCTCGGTGGGCTGTTCGGGCGGTAGACCGCGAAGTAGTAGATCAGCGCGCCGATCCAGTGTGCGATGAAGAGCAGCACGCACCACAGGGCGCGCGTTGAGGGGTCCGGAAAGCTCCGCTGGGCGCAGTCCCAGATGCAGAAGAGCGCGAGGAACCAGCCGATCCAGGTCGCCTCCACCATCGTCAGGATGAACAGGAAGTAAGCGCCCATGAACAGCCCGAAGAAGGTGCCGAACGGGCCGTCGTCGTACTCCCCGCGCTCATATGGCCGCTCGTAGTCGCCCGCCGTCTCGTCATCCTCGTCGGCCCGGCCGCTTACGTCCAGCTCGCGCAGGCGCTCCTTGCAGCGCGAATCGCATGAGCCCGCGCCCAGCCGGTACGCCTCGACCGCGGCCTCGCGATCGCCCATCGCTTCGTGCGCCTGGCCCTGCGGCCAGCCCACCTCCCGGTCGCGGGCCCCCAGGCCCTTGGCCTGGCCGAACTCAGCGATGGCACTCCCGTAGTCCTCCTGACCGGCCCACGCGTGGCCGAGGATGAGGTGGGCATCGGCCGAATCGGGGTCACGCGCCGCGGCGCGCTCTGCGGCCTCGACCGCCTCCGCGAACTGCTCGTCATCGAGCCGCGCCTGCGCGATGGCCAGCAGCGGCTCCGGGTCCGCCGGGGCGAGCTTGGCGGCCGTGTCCCAC
>JALGUI010000723.1 GCA_029820915.1 Candidatus Zipacnadia bacterium
GTGGCCGGCACGCTGGGCCCCGCCGAGCGCAAGGCGAAGGTGGTCATCACGCTTCCCCTTCCGCTCAAGGAGGATGGCGCCTTCGGCCCGCTGCCCGGCGAGGACGCCACGCTCGACCTCGCGCAGCCTGAGCACGCTCACCGGGCGCTGGAGTGGTACATCGCCCGGGTGCTGGAGCAATGGGAGGCGGCGGAGTACGAGCACCTGGAGCTGCTCGGCTTCTACTGGACGGCCGAGTCCATCGGGGCCGACTATATGCCGTTGACGCGCTGGACCTCGGACCATCTCCATGACCTCGGCCTGCGACACTACTGGATCCCGTACTACGGGGCGAGGGGCTACAGTCAGTGGCGCGAGGCGGGCCTCGACGGCGTGATGCTGCAGCCCAACTTCTTCTTCACCCCCGCGGGCGAGGGGCAGGACGACCGGCCGCTGGGTTGGTTCCGCACACACGCGCTGCGCACGCTGGCCACGCAGACCGGCGTCGAGGTGGAGTTCGACGCCCGCGCGCTGAGCGACGAGCGCTTCCGCGGGCGGTTCTACGACTACCTGGACGCGGGCGCGTACTACGGCTGGATGACCGACGCCCTGCTGGGCTACTACGAGGGCGGTCGCGCGGTGCTGGACTTCTACCGGGGCGGCGAGGAGGGCCGGGCCCTCTACGATGCGCTCTACCGATTCGTGAAGGGAACGTACGAGCCGACCGGCGAAAACGACTTCCCGCCGCTGACCCCGATCGAGCGCGACAACAGCGCCAACCTGGCCCTCGCGTCGCGCGGGGCGGTCGTGCACGGGACGCCCGACGTCCCGGAGTGGCGGCCGGGCATCGGCCCGGAGAAGATGATCGACGGCGACGTCTACTTCTACGGGGGCATGCACGGCTTCACGGCCTTCTACATCCCCGGCTCGGTCACAATCGAGCTGCCCGAGGTCGAGACGGTGGCGCGCACGCAGGTGATGCTCTTCGACCTGGACGGCCGCTTCTTCCGCTACCGCATCGACACCTCAGTGGACGGGGAGAGCTGGGAGCTTGCCGTGGACAAGACGGAGGGCGAGTGGCGGGCCTGGCAGGTGGATCGCTTCGAGCCGCGCCAGGCGAAGTTTGTGCGCTTCACCTGCACCCACAACTCCGCCAACCCCATCTGCCAGGTCGTTGAGCTTGAGGTCTACGGCGACTGACGCCCGCCCTACGCGCCAACGTTTGTGAACAAGCTGCGGCCCTCCGGCGTTTGCAGGCGTAGGGGAACCGCACGCCGTCTCCGGAGGTGTCTCACATGCGTCGCTGCCTGCGCTTCATGTCGGTCGCGGTCGTCGCCGCGCTCATTGCGGTGACCGGCTGCCTCGCCCAGCCCCCGGGCGACCAAGACGTGCCCGGGCCGCCGCCCAACGTGGCGCCCGAGCCGAGCGTGAGCTTCGAGGACGGCGCCTGGGCCATGCGCGACGTCGAGTACGGTGAGGTGGACGGCTACCCGCTGCTGCTGGACGCCTGGCTGCCCGCCGACGACGAGGTGCATCCGGCGGTGGTGCACATCCACGGCGGCGGCTGGCGCAACGGCAGCAAGGAGGGCGGCTTCCGCGCGGTGCGGGGAGAAGAGCTGATCGCCGACGGCATCGCGGTGTTCTCGCTGAACTACCGCCTGTCGGGCGTCGCGCCCTATCCGGCGGCGGTCGAGGACTGCCTGGCGGCCATGCGCTGGATCCGCGAGCACGCGGCCGAGTTCAACGTGGACCCCGACCGGCTGGCGGTGTGGGGCGGCTCGGCGGGCGGGCATCTGGTGCTGATGATGGGCTTCCTCGAGCCGGGCCCCGGCGACCTGGACGCGCAGGGCGATCGGCTCGACAACCTCGTGCGCTGCATCGTCGCCAAGAATCCGCCGACCGACCTGGCCGCCGACGGCATGCACGACGAGCGAGCGCTGCTGCTGTTCATGGCGGCCACGCGCGACGACGACCCCGAGCGGTTCGAGGCGGCCTCGCCCATCACGCACGCCTCGGCCGATGATCCTCCGGTGCTGATGCTGCACGG
>JALGUI010000724.1 GCA_029820915.1 Candidatus Zipacnadia bacterium
GGTGAGCGCCATGGCGGACGAGTTCGAGTTGCTCAGGCCCGAGCACCCGCGGCTGGAGTACACGCGGGCGGAGTTAGAGGACCTGCGCGCGGACCCTCGGGAGGTGCAGATCGCGCGCGACCAGGGCGACGCTCTGCTGGAGCTCGAGCGCACCAGCGCGTACCAGGACTACTACGTCTCGCTCCCCGCTCCCGAGTCCCCGCCCGAGCACGATGACGGCTGGCCGTACTGGACCGGCCTGTGCGGGGAGCTGCGCCGCTACGTGGAGAGGGCCGCACGCTCCTACGCGCTGACCGGTGACCGCCGGTACCTCGCCTGGTGCCGGGAGCTGATGCTCGCGGTGGCCGGCTGGCGGCAGTGGACCGATCCGTGGTACGGCGCCCAGCCGTGCCTCGACACCTACCAGCTCACCCACGGGATGTGCGTGGCGGTCGATCTGCTCTGGCACGATCTGCCGGAGGAGGACCGCGCCACCATCATCGACGCCATCGCCGATAGGGGCGTCGAGTTCATCTTCGACTACGGCAACCGTGAAGACTCCTACGTCTCCGCGCCCGGCGCGTGGCCCAACGGCTACGCGATGATCAACGCCCAGCTCGGCGTCGCCGGGCTGACGCTGCTGGGCGAACACGACCGCGCCGAGGCGTGGCTATCACAGTCGCTGGACAAGACGCGCCTGTTCTTCGACGAGCAGGGGGGCGTGGACGGCGGGCTGGTCGAGGGCTTCGGCTATGGGTCGGCCGCCATCGACAACCTCATGTACCTGGTGCGCAAGGCCGACGCCATCACCGGCGTCAACCTCTTCGACCACCCGTATCTGTCGCAGGCGATCTACTTCCCCGCCTACTTCATCGTCCCCGGCGGCGGCACGGTGGCCAACTTCGGCGACAACGGCGGCGCGGCCGGCTGCACCCCGACGCTCACGGGCCTGGCGCGGGCGATGGTCGAGATCGAGCGCAGCTCGGTCGCGGCCTGGTATCTGACCAAGGCGGGGGAGGGCGGCCCCGAGGTGGAGCGCCTCGCCGAGCCACCGACGCACCTGCCCGCGGCCCGGCACTTCCGCTCCATCGACTGGGTCGCCCTGCGCTTGGGCTGGGCCGATACCGGGAGCCTGCTGGCCTTCAAGTCGGGCCACGTGGCGCACCACAACCACCTCGACCAGAACAGCTTCATCCTCGCCTGGGGCGACGAGTGGCTGCTCAATGACCCGGGCTACCAGATCTACAACCGGCCCTACCCGCCCGAGCGCAACCTGACGCAGGAGATGATCGCGGCCCGGCATCAATACACCTACGGGACTGAGGGGCACAACGCCATCCTGGTGGACGGCGAGGGCCAGCAGCCGGTGCGCGGGGACATCGCCGGCTTCGCCACCACGCCCGCCATGGACTACGCAGTGGGCGACGCCTCCGAGTGCTACGAGAGCCTGAGCCGCTGGCTGCGGCACGTGGTGTCGGTCGCGCCCGAGTACTACGTGGTCTTCGATGACATCGCCACCGACGGGCAGAAGCGCGAGATCGAGGTGCTGCTGCACACCACGCCCGACGGCGAGTTCGCGGTGGGCGGGCGGCCGCTCGCGGTGGGGGAGAGGCGCGAGGGCTCTCAGGCAATGGTCAGTCGCCGGGGCGAGGCGATCGTGCGCTTCGTCGAGCCCGCGCAGCTTGTCTTCGAGCACCGCCGGTGGCCGCACTGCGAGGAGTACGGGCATTTCCTGTCCGCGTCCGCCGGGCGCATGGGCGAGGGGACGCTCGCGTGGGTGATCGCGACCGGCCCGCGCGGGGCCGTGGACATCCAGGCGCGCGCCCCCGAGGCCGAGGGCGCGACCGCCGTGCAGGTGCGCGTCGCGGGCGGCGTAGACACCATCGCGGTGGCCGCCGCGCAGAGCGCGGGCGAGGACGCCGCCACCGTCGGCGACATGGCCTTCGAGGGCGCGCTGGCGATGGTGCGCGAGAACCGGACGGGCGCGCCGCGCTACGCGCTCATGGCCGGCACCAGCCTGACGCTGGGCGAGGCGGAGCTGATGATCGCCAGCGACGCGCCGGTCAGCGCCGGGGCGGTGATCGCGGGCAAGCACTTCCAGGCGTCGATCGCGTGCGAGGAGGCGGCGACGGTCACGCTACACTGCCCGGTGGAGCCGGGGATGGTGCGCATCGAGGGAATCGAGCAGCCGGTGGACGTGACCTTCGACGCGGACGCGGCAAGCGTCACCCTCGACCTGCCGGCGGGCAGCTACCGGCTGGAGGTGAGGGAGATGTAGAACGGCCGGGCGGGCCCGACGCGAAGCGTCGGCGGGAGGCCCGCCCCTCCTGACGACACGCTCGGTTGGCCGGAGCGGGCGTGAGAGGGCCACGGGAACGGCCGGGCGGTCCGGGAGGACCGCCCCTCCTGACGACACGGCACACGGCGGTGTTGCCCACGGGACGGGCGGTGTTGCCCACGGGGCGGGCGGTGTCGCCTTCAGGAGGGGCGGCGTTCCCACGCCGCCCGGTCGTCTGTCAACGCCCTGAGTCCGAGCGGGCGGGCCGACGACACGGGAACGGCCGGGCGGTCCGGGAGGACCGCCCCTCCTGACGACACGGCACACGGCGGTGTTGCCCACGGGACGGGCGGTGTCGCCCATGGGACGGGCGGTGTTGCCCACGGGACGGGCGGTGT
>JALGUI010000052.1 GCA_029820915.1 Candidatus Zipacnadia bacterium
CGGAGCTCGGCGACGGCGCGTACGAGTGGCAGATCCGCGTTAGTGACGCCGAAGGCCGGCTGCTCGACTGGATACGGGCCAGCTTCGTGCTGTGGGGCGAGGCCTACTTCGCCGACATCACCGAGCCGACGCCCCGGCCGCTGACCGCCGCGGCGGAGGCCCACGCACGCCGCGGCTGGCTGGCCTTCGTGCCCGAGGCGGCGGAGGCCATCCCGTACTGCTATCGGCCGAGCACGGCCGACATCGCCCGCGACGCGCGGATCGTCGCCACGCCCGGCGAGTACGAACCGGCAACGGTCGGGGTCCTGGCGCTGGGCGCCGTGCGGGGCCTGCGCGTGGAGGTCTCGGAGCTGAGCAGCGTCGCGGGCGACCACATCCCGGCGGAAGCGTGGGATGTGCGCTGGGCGCGCTACTGGCCGCAGCGGACGAATTGGCGCAGCACGCAGTTCACGGTCATCCCGGAGATGCTGGAGCGGCGCGCGTCAGTGGATCTCGCGGCCCTGCAGCCCGCTCAGGCCTGGCTGACGCTGCACGTCCCGGATGAAGCTCGGCCCGGCCGCTACCACGGGTGGATCACCGTCGGCGACGCCTCGGGGGCACGAGAGAGGCGGCGCGTGCTCGTGGAGGTGCTGCCCTTCCGCCTCATGGACACGCCCGAGTTCCACTGGGGGCTGTACACCGACAGCACGCGCTGGCGGAGGATGTCGGAGGGGCGCGTGCGGGCCGAGATGCGCGACTTCGTGGCCCACGGCATTACCAGCCCGATGATGTACCCGATCTCCCACAGCGAGATCACGATGGAGGACGGCGAGCCGCGGATCGACTCCGCCGAGTTCGAGCGGTTCATGCGCTGGGGGATGCAGGAGGGGCTGAGGCCGCCGACGGTCATCAGCATGCAGTCGCTCGCCCCGACCGTCCGGCGCCTGCTGCCCGACGCTGACGAGCGCGGGCCCGAGTTCGAGCGGCTCTACAAGCAGATCGTCACGCACTTCGTCGAGCTTGGCGAGCGCGACGGGTGGGGCGAGCTGTACTGGCACGCGGTGGATGAGCCCAACCGCGGGCATGCCGACCGCGTCCAGGCGGCCTACGAGGAGTTGAGCTGGTTCAAGGACCTGGGGCTGTCCACCTTCACGACGGTGAACGACCCGGTGACGGCCGAGGAGGTGCTCAACCCGGTGCTCGATGCGCGTTGCTACTACGCGCTCTTCGTGACCAGGTCGGCGGAGGCGCAGCGCCTGCGCTTCGAGGAGACGGCCAACAGCGGCGACCACCTGTGGCTGTATGGCACGGGCTGCTACACGGGGATGGACGGCGCGACCATGCCCAACCGGTATCTCGCGGGGTACATGTTGCGCAGGTCCGGTGCCGAGGGGATCTGGTGCTGGACGCTGCAGCGCGCCAAGGGCGACCTCTACAACGACTTCGATGGTGAGGAGCAGCGCGAGGCCAAGGAGGCCTGCGTGACCTACGTTTCTGAGGACGGCTCCGAGATGGTGCCGACGCTGCAGTGGGAGGGGCATCGCGAGGGGGTGGACGACTTCCGCTACGTCTATACGCTCGAGCGGTTGGCGCAGGAGCGCGGCGATGCGGGCCAACGCGCCCTCCGCGAGCTCGAAGCCCTGCTCGACACGGTTCCCTGGGGGCTGCGGCCTGGCGACTTCTCGGCCGCCGACGCGAACGCGGTGCGGCGGGAGGTGGCGGATCTCATCGGTGGTCTGACGGAAGAATGACCGTCACGAATCAAGCGCGGCGGCCCATCTGGGCCGCCGCGCTCGGCTCCGAATGACATATCAGCGTCAGACGATCGGCGAGATAACCAGCACGCGGTCATTGCCCTCGCCCTCGCTGTAGGTCTCGACCTCCGGGTCGCTCTTCAGCGCCATGTGCATCAGCCGCCGCTCATATGCTTTGAGGTCGGGGACCACGACCTCCTTGCCGGTCTCCTTCGCCTCTTCGGCGAGCTTGTGTGCCCGGCTCTCGATCATCGCCTGGTGCCGCGCGCGGTAGTCCTCGGCATCCACGATGACGCGTGCCCCGGCGTCAACGCGCCTGTTGGCGACGATGGCGATGACGAGCTGCACGGCGTCGAGCGTCGCGCCGTGCCGGCCGATCAGCAGGCCCATGTCGTCACCCTCGACGTTCAGCCGCACCTCTTCGTCGGTGCACTCGGCGATCTGCACCGTCCCCTCCACGCCCATCAGATCGACCATCTGCTGGAGCAGCTCGCGCGCGGTCTCGGCCAGGTCACGGTGCGGGACCTCCTGCGGCTCCGCCTCGGCCGGCGGCTCCTCGATCGCCACCGGCTCCCCGGGCTCCTCTTGCTGCTCGAGCCGATCCTCGAGGATGGCGCGCACCCTGAACTCCGCGCGGCCGAATATGCTTCCCAGAGCCCCAGGGCGTTGCAGGACCTCGAACTGCACCTCGTCGGCCGAGGCGCCGAGCTGCTGCAACGCGTCCTGCTGGGCCTCCTCGAGCGTCTTCCCCGTGCCCTCAGCCCATTCCATCGTCAGCGCGGCCTCCTTCGACGGGATCGGTGCTCGCGGAGCCTGACTACTTCTTCACCGCTTCCCCTTCTTCGCCTGCTTACGCTTCTCCTCGTAGCTGGGCTCTCGCTCCGCTTCCTCGGGCTCATGCTTCCGTATCCGCTGAGCGGCCTGAAGCATGCCGGACACGAAGCCCCCGCCCCCCGGCTTCTTCCTGTCGCCGGGCGGGGGGCTATTGTCCTCGTCGCCGGCCTTGCGCACGTAGATGAGCTGCTCGCCGAAGTAGATCAGGTTGCTGCCCAGCCAGTAGAGGATGAACGCCGCGGGGAAGCTCTGGAAGAAGAAGAAGAACATCAAGGGCATCATGTACGCCATCATCTTCTGCTGCTGCGCCTGCTGCGGGTCAGCAGTAGGCTGGCTCTGCGCGGCCACCTTCTGGAAGGCCACCATGCTCAGCGTGTACAGGATCAGCAGCACCATGTTCGGCTGCGCCAGGTCGGGCACCCACAGGAACGCGGCGCCGTGGAACTGGACGATGTAGTCGCGAATGCCGCGGTACAGGAAGATGAGGATCGGCATCTGCACGAGCATGGGCAGACAGCCACCGAGGGGGTTGCAGTTGTTCTCCTTGCAGAGCGCCCAGAACTCCTCCTGGAACTTCTGCTTGTCCGTGGCGTGCTTCGCCTGCAACTCCTTGATCTGGGGCTGGATCGCCTGCATCCGCCGCTGCGACTCGAGCTGCTTCTTGGTCAGCGGGAAGATGGCGAGCCGCACGATGATCGCCATGAGCAGCACGCCCATCGCCGGGCTGTTGCCCGCGATGCGCACGAACAGATCGACGATGCGGTACCCCAGCGTCTCCATGTTCAGCCGGTCGAGCCGCGGTGCCATCGCCTCCGCGGCCGGCACCTTCTCCCACCCGTTCGTCGCCAGGGGGACCCAGGTGTGGTACACGGGCTGCCCGTTCTGCTCCACCGAATAGGGTTGCCAGGCGGCCGACAACTGCCCGCGCGCCCGCTTCGCATCGTCGAGCTGCTCGAGTGCGAGCTGCCCCGCGCGGATACGCGCGAAAGGCGTCAGCGGGCGCGTATTCAGTGCGCCGTTGCCCGCGACGTCCTCGTACGCTTCAACCGCGGCCTCATACTCCTCCTGCTGTTCCAGGATCCGGGCGATGCGCACGCCCGCGATCGAGGCCGAGGGCACCACCGACTCTGCGCGCAGGAGGGGCTCATCGCTCTGTGTCTCAACGCGCCCGGTGATCAGCACCGCCATGCCGTCCAGATCACCGCCCGATGCCTCAAAGCCCTGGGGCTCGGTACCGCCCATGAACTCGACAGCTATCTCGGTGCCCATCGAGCGCAGCACGCCGCGCTCCTCGCCTGCCTCGTACAGGCCCTCGGTCTGCACGAGCTCACCGCGGATTTGCCCCAAGTGCTCCACCAGAGTGGCCACCGGTGCGTAGCGGGCCTCGTCGCTCTTTACGAACATCGACTTCAGGCCGTCGAGGATCCCGCGCCGGGGGAGAACCTCTAGGCCCGCCCTGTAGAGCCCCCGCATCACATCGAGCTGCTCGGACAGCGGCGGCTCGTCATCGATGACGAGTTCCACGGGCAGCCCTTCCTGCGAAGGTGCCGGCTGACACCACGCGACGCTCGCGCTTGCCAGAAGCAGCAGTATCGCGGCGCCGAGGATGGCCCGCCTGCAGGGTACAGCATCGTGCTTGGGCATCTAGGTCTCCAGTATCAGCTATCAGAGCCGGGCATGTCCTGCCCGGGACGTTCGCACTCAGTGCCGGGAACGGGATCGTAGCCGCCGTCGGAGAACGGGTGACACCGGCAGACTCGGCGCACTCCCAGCCACCCGCCTCTGATTACGCCGTAGGTCTCGATCGCCTGCACGGCGTACTCCGAGCACGTGGGCTTGAACCGGCAAGTCGGGGGCAGCACGCGCGAGAGCGTGCGCTGGTAGAGTCGAATCAGGCCGATGACCAGACGCTTCATCACTGGTCGTGCGCGGCGTTGCTGTCCAGAAGCCCCTCGGCGGCGAGTGCCTCACGGATGGCCGCCTGCAGGCGGCCGAAGCTCATGTCGGGCGTCTGCTCTCGCGCGACAAGCACTACGTCTGCGCCCGGCTGCACGGGCTCTGCCAGCAGGCGATACGCCTCGCGCACGCGACGCCGGGCGCGGTTGCGCCGCACAGCGTTCCCGACCCGGCGGCCCGCTATGAAGGCCACTCGTGTCGGCTCGCAGTCGCCGCGCCGCCACGCCCCGACCGCCACTGGGCCCAGACGCCGCCAGCGTCCCTCCCGGAAGACCCGGTCGATGTCGCCCTGCCGCCGCAGCGTCTCGATGCGCCGCATCGGCGTCTCCGTCATTCGCCGGGCCGCCGCCATGCTACGCGATGGGCTACTTGCTCAGCCGCTTGCGCCCCTTCTGGCGCCGGCGCTTGATGACGCGCCGCCCTGCACTGGTCCTCATTCGTGCGCGGAAACCGTGCTTGCGCTTGGCGCGCCTTCTCTTGGGTTGGTATGTCCTCTTCATCCTATGTCATGCCTCCGAGGAGAACCTCGGGCCCGTAACGTGACTCGACGCGACCTCAACGCGCCGAACCCGGTCGAGGTGAACGAAAGGCACTATAACATATCTGCCTCATCCCCGCAAGACGGCTCGATTCGTTCGCTGGCGGGCATCACCGCGCCAGGTACAGCTTCCCCTGGTCCCGCAAGTGATCGTGGATACGGTAGCCCAGCGCCTCCGCCAGCGGCCGCAGCTCTACGCGAGTCACGCCATCCTGGACCTGCGCGTCGCACTCAATGACGCGGCTTTCCGGCAGCAGCACGATCCTCGGCCGCGACCCGCTGGCCCGTGCCCCTGCCGCCACCACCTCGCGCCGGAACTCCGACAGCGACAGCTTCAGGCCTGGGCAGGTCTTCGGGGCGAACTCACGGTGGAACCGGATCGCCTTCGTCGGCAGGTCGAAACGCTCGAGCAGCGCCGCCACCACCGCGTATCCGGTCTCCAGACCCCCGTAGTCCTCGGGCTTGTCAAGGTCGAAGTTCGCGATGAAGGACACCCCGACGGTATGCGCGTTGCGGCCCGATACGTGCGCGCCCGAGCGGTGCAGCGGCCGGCACAGGAATACCCTCCCGTCCGGGCCGATCATCACGTGGTAGCCGTTGTCCGACCACCCCCGCACGCCCATGTGGTAGCGCCGCACGCCGCGAACGGTCTCGATGCCCCGGTACTGCGCGGCCGTCGGCCGCCACGTGTGGTGGATCACGACCTCGTCGATGCGACGCCCGACTCTCGTCTGAGCCAGATGCCGCCGGAACTCCTCCATGCTGACCTCGCGCTCTGTGGGCATTGTGGCCTCCCGAGGCCCGTAGTTCTCGCGCTCAAGTGTGCGGGGCCCGACCTGTGCCGGACCCCGCACATCCCGCACCCGATCAGTCGCCGACCGGCCGGCAGCTCCCGTTCATCTCGTACACGACCGCCTCGAGCTGCTCCCGGTCCACGCGGCCGATCCCCCGCTCCCTGAGCTTCTCGATGACGTAGCGGCGCTTCTCCGCCCCGCGCCCCGGGCCGTAGATCTGCTCCGCCGCCTGCACGAGCTCCAGCAGCAGTCGCCGCAGTCGTTCATCGTCAAGCCGGTTGATGTACCGCCGCACCAGTGCCAGCACTACCCCCACCAGCAGCGTGCTCAGCCCCGGCAGCAGCACCTGTCGCAGCCAGCCTCCGATGACCTCCATCATCCGATCGCCTCCCGAAATGGGCGACGCCCGCCATCTCGTGGCGGGCGTCACGTGTTGGATGCGGCAAACCCCGCTCGCGTCTACCGTCGGCACGCCGAGATCAATACACCCATGTGATACAGCGTGTACAGGAACACGAAGCTGAACAGCGCCTCCGTTAGCCACATCCAGTCCAGCGCCCTCGCCGCGGGGCCGATCGCGCCCGATGCCGCCGCGCTCAGCCTCACCAGCACCAGCAGCGCAAGGCCCATCTGACAGGCCCCATTGACCCTCATGCGCATCAACTCGCGCCACACCCATGCTACACCCGCCAGGAACAGCACCTCGCACGCGCCCATTACCACCTGCGAGCAGATCATCTCAGTCGGCGTCATGGGCCTCACCCATCCCCTCGCGCTCGTCCTCGAATGCGCTCTCGATTCGCGCCTTGAGCGCCGACAGCGTGGTTGTCCCGCACACGGCTGCGAAGAACGACGTCGCGAAGTCGTGGTCCGCCACGTGCGCCATGGTCACCGCGACGATCAGGTTCCCGAGGAACCCAAGGTGCAGGCGCCCATGCGACATCCTGGGCAGCACGACCACCTCGTCCTCCAGCACCACGTTGGCCAGCGCCCCCAGCGCCCCCGCCACCGTGCAGCGCAGAAACGGCCATGCCTGCACCGCCAGCGTCGCCATCACCGTCGTCCACGGCCCACTCGTCTCCAAGCCTCTCAGCTCTTCCTCCCGGTCGCGGACCGCGCCGCTACTGCGCGATGCCCTCGCGAGTCCACGTGTACTCGAAATCAGCCGCACTCCCGCCGTTGTTGGTCACCCGCAGCAGGAACTCATCGGCCCGCCACGTCTCGTCGATCTCCCACGTGAAGTCCTGCGAGCTTGAGCTCAACTCAATCGCCCCGGGTACGCGCAGGTCATCGTGCTCCACGTACACGCTCTCCTCGGCCTCCGGATCCACTGACTCCACCGTGCCGCTTCCCGACAGGCTCCGCCAGGCCAGCGGGTAGCACTGACGATCGACGCCGGCCGCGGCGTTGTCGATCGCCACCACATCCCCGCCGGCGTCCAGCTCGATGGTTCCCAGGTACACGCTGTCGCTGGGCCCGGTCCCCGAGAGTTGCGCAAAGACGCTGATCGTCCCGTCGGGCCCGCCGTCGGCCGTCGCCTGCACGAACACATGGTTCACTGCGTCGTCCGTCAGCCCGGTGATCGCCTGCGCCGAAGCGGTCTCGCACCAGCACACGCCGACCAGCCCCTGGCCGGGGCCCACCGTCTTGTCGGCCAGGATGCTCCAGCCCTCGTGCACACCCGCCGTCAACAGCCTGCGCAGCACCGATCCCAGCACACGGTCAACGGTGTCCGCCAGTCGGTTGTTGTGACTCGGCTGCACGAAGTCATCGACCGCGACCGCGGTGACGAACTGGTAGTTGTCTGTCACTCCCGGCATGCTCGATCTCCCCTCGTCCGCCAACTATCGCGCCGCGCAGCCGCGCCGCTCAGGCGTGGCCGTACCGCGACGCGCCGTACCTTGCGCGCCCGTACACTCCGTAGCTCACGTTCTCCCCGCTCGCCCAGTCGTACCGATTGCCCGCCGCGTGCCCCCGGGGTTCGAGCGCCCCCTGCGACGGCATTCTGTCCACGGTCACGCTTCCGCCCCTCTGCCCGGGTCGCACGGTGCTCTCCACCAGCTCCCGCATCAGCGCCACGTCCATCACACGCACCTCCAGTTCAGACTCCCTCACGCGGCGGGGCCCAGCCACCGTGCGCTGATGGCGGTGACTGCGGCGCGTGTGTCGTCGCGCCTGCGGTCCAGCCGGTGCCGCACCCCGGTGACCCGGTACTTCTGGTCGCTCGCCCCCACGTTCTCGCCGCCCTTCACCGCCACTACCTGACCGATCCTCACCTGGGGCATCAGTGGCGTCGCGATCTGGATGTGCTCCGGCCGTTGCGACAGCTCCGCGAGCAGCTCCTGGCACAGCCGGTTCACGGTGTCCTGTGAGGTATAGCTCTCCAGCGCCTCGACGTGCATCTTCCGCCAGCCCACGTACCGGTCGCTCGCCGGATCGTACAGGGACTCCGGGTCATACAGCACCGCCGCCACCGGCTGCCCGTTGTCGCCCAGTCCCGCCACCACCACATAGTTCGCGAAGTCGGCCGAAGACAGCGTCCGCCGCGGCCTCACCAACCGCAGCACCTCGCCCGGCGCCTGAGGGTCGCTGGCCACCGACCCGCGCGTGTACAGCTCCCAGTCCACGGCCGTCGGGCACGCGCCCGAGGCCCCACCGTCGTGCCGGGCTACATCCTCGGCCGTCCGCTTCGTCCGGCAGTGCCGGCACGCCTTGACGAAGGTCCCCGCCTCGTCGAAGAACAGCCCCGCGTTGTAGTCGAACCGCGCCACCTCCCGCAGGAACTCCAGCCACGGCCGGCCCGGCTCCGCGTGCCACAGCGGCCGCTCCGGCTGACCCGCGCTCAGCACCGTCCCCGTGTCCTCCAGGTCCTGTTCCGCCCGCGCCAGACCGCACCGGTCCAGCACCCAGTGGAACACCTCCGTGACCGCCCAGCCATCGAACACCGGGCAGCGCCCGTCCGCCTTCTCGTCGCGCAGCCGCACCATCGGGTCGAGCAGCGCCACCTCAAGCGTGCTCTCGCCACCCGCTTCGATCGCCGGCGGCGGCTCCACGATGTAGCCCGACAGCACCTGGTGCGTCTCCGTCCCCGCGCCCGACATCGTCCATCCCACGCTCACGTTCGCGCGCCGGTGCTCCTCCAGGTCCGAGTGCTGTCCGACCTGGTTGTCCAGTTCCAGGTCGCACGCCGCCGTCTGCAGCCGCTCCGAGTGATCCACCTCAAGCGCCAGCACGTCCGCCGCGATGTCCGCACACACCGGCTCGCCGTTGTCCATCACATCCGCGTACTGCCCGTGCTGCGCCGTGTACAGCTCCGGCGACACGCACGTCCGGAAGTCCACCGGTTCCCCCGTCTCCGGGTCGGTGCCCACGTCCTCCTGCTCGTACGTGTAGGCCGGTATGGTCGCCCGCCAGGCCCGCTGGGTCGCGGTCAGGTCGGTCCGTACGTCGGTCGTGTCCACAGCCGTGACCTCGGCCAGCACGTTGTCATCGTTGTCCAGCACCGGGCGCCGCTGCAGTTGCAGTAGCACCTCGCCCAGACTCTCGCCGGTCTCGTAGCCGAAGTCGATGCCCGCGCTGTCGATCTCCGCCGTCGCCATCTTGGTCGCGAACATCGAGAACATCCACTGACCGCCCACGTGGCTGAGACGTAGCCTGCCGCCCGGAATGCGCAGCCGCGTGCCTGGCTGCTCGTAGACCCAGATGTCGTCCGCGAATCCGTCCGTGGACATCACGATGCGGTCGCGCAGACACGCCACCCACAACAGCAATCGCTGCCCCGACGCGAAGCCCTCGAGCGTCGGAACTCTCACCGACCGCTCGGTCTCGCACACCCGCTCCCAGCCGTCCTCGCCGTTGTACATCAGGAACAGGCTGCCCGCGTACGGCAGCACCAGCGCCCAGTTCTCACGGCCTGCAATGCCGAAGTGGATCTCCGTGCGCGGTGGCCACGCCGTCCAGTCGTGCTCCGGCGCCGGTTCCGCGCGATACAGCGAGACGCAGAACACCGGGTTGTGCGGCAGGTCGAAGCGGCTCTCGATCGACGTCATCTGGTCCGGCGCGCCGTCCGCCTGATACAGCTTGACCTCGTTCGGCAGGCCGAGGCCCTTGAGCGCCTGCCACGTCCCGGCGATCGGCGCGAAGTGCCCCAGCCCGATCGACTGCGTGTGATCCAGGAACGGCCGCGCGATGACCGTGTTCAGCTCGCCGCGAGCCACCACCATCGCGGCGCTGTGCCGCGCCCACGCGCCGACTGCCGGATCCCCCTGCCAGTCCACGTAGTTGCTTCGCGCCCGCCCCGTGGCGAGCAGATCCGCGACCAGGTCCGCGCGGGCAAAGCCGTCGTACCTGATCTGATAGCGCTGGCCGGCCTCCAGCAGCTCGACCGCCGCCACCGGTGCCACTCGTGTCGCCATCCTGACACCCCTCAATGCGGGCGGCGGGCCGCCAACCGTCCCCGATCGGGCCCGCCGCCCAGTGGCTCTCGCCCCTGTCGCTCACTACGAGACCGGCTCTTCCTGCTCCCAGCTCCCCCCGTCGTCGTACGACACGTACACGTCGATGTCCGGGAAGTTCGGCACGCCCACGACCAGCGCGCGTCCCTGCGTCCCCATCTTCACGAACGCCACACGCTGTTCGTCCGAGGGCAGCGCCACCAGCTTCTCCTCGCTGCCGTCGCCGAAGCGTAGCCAGCTCTGACCCTTGTCCGCGCTCCGCCGCAGGTACTGCCCACCGGCCCGATAGCCGATCACGTACAGCAATCCGTTGAACTCGAATGCCATCGCGTGCGACAGGCCGCCAATCGTCGCCACCTACCGCACCTCCTCCCACGTCCGGCCGTCGTCCAGCGACCGCAGCACCTGCAGCCGGCCGCCCGCCCGGCTGCACACCACGACGAGCTGTCCGCGCTCATCCTTGCCCGCCCACGGCTCCTCTCATGAGGATGTCCCCGCCGTTCGCCCAGAACAGGAACACCTGGCCCACTGCGTCGTCCAGCAGATGCGGCCCGCCCCACGCCCCCACCATCTGCACCGCCACCGGCGTTGCCGTCTCCGCGTCCACCGGCACGCCATCCGGCGACGCCAGCCAGGGAACGTCGTTCACGATCGCGAACTCGCACCCCGGCGCGCTCTGAGGCTCGATCAGCCGCACATCCGCCACGCCCACGTAGAGCCCGACCTTCCGGTACGGACTCCCCACGCTCTCCGCCGGCAGCTTGTCCCCCTCGACCACCGGCACGACGTCGCCGAACTCGTCGTCCTGGCTCGGCCCCGACGTCCCGGCCTGCACCGTCACCGTCCGCGTCTCGATCTCATCGTCACACCTGACACAGTCGATCTCCACCGTGTATGTCAGCGGTGCCACGTGCCCGTACGGGAACGCCAGCTTCAGCGCCGTCACCCCCAGCTCCCTGTCGATCTCCGGCAGCGCCTCGAAGTACTCGACCCCGTGCCCGGGCACGTACGGCTCCTGCAGGTCGCCATCGAACTTCCCGAACCCCGCGCCGTCGCCGACCTCATCCACGTGCTTCGCCACCCACCGCGGCGCGTTCGTCGGCTGCCCCGGCCCGCTCTGCGTGATGAAGTCGTCGGTCTCGTCGTAGAGGTCCGGACGCCAGTGATACCCAATCCGCCGCGACCAGTTCCCCTCGCGCTCCGACAACCGCACCAGCCGCATCGCGTACCGTCCGTTGCCGAGCGCGGCCAGCGTCGGCGTCTCGAAGTAGCCCCGGCAGTCCATGGCGTCGCCTCGCGCGAACGCATCGGCGCACTGCATGCAGAAGCCCCGCAGGTACGCCCCGCTCGGGTCACGATACGCCGGTCCACCGCAGTACGGGCACACCACGTCGCCCACGCCCGCTCGCGCCTGCCCCCCGCCCAGAGCACGCGCCTCCACGAACCACGCGTGCTCCCCGAACTCCAGCCCCACGCGCGCCGACTCGGGCAGGTTCCCGGTCACGGGCTCCGCCTCGCCCGCCAGCACGTTGCCGTGGACCTTCCCGCCCATCAGCAGCTTCTGCTCGGGGTAGTAGCCCGCGGCCCGGTACTCGCCCGCCCCACTCCCGGTGTCGTCGAACGGCTGCCCGCGCAGCTCGAAGTCGGCGACCTTCACCACCCCATCCACCAGGATGTCGTACAGGTGCGTCTGCGGCCCCCATTCGACCAGTTCCTCGATGTCCGCCACGTACTCGAACTTGGGAAGCGTCTCCGTGGTCACCCAGCCCCCGTAGGCCGTCTCCTCGGTTCCGTATGTCTCCAGCGTCTCCGCCTCGCGCACTACCACGCTCCCCGGGCAGTACTGGAAGTTCTTGTGCCCCCGCAGCGGCCGGCGCCACGCCTCCGGCTTGTACTGCTCGTACGCCGCCGCGTACACGCGTGCCCCCAGCACCACGTCCGAGTACGGCATGCCCAGCACCGGCATCGATCCCCACTCCGCGTCGTGGATCGCCGGCTGGCCGCCCAGCCCTTGCGGCGGGACGTCCGCCTCCCAGTACCCGTCCCCATTCGTCGTCGCGATCGTCCCGATGATCTCGTAGTTCTCCGTGTCGATGACCACGATGTCGATCCCCGCCGCCGGCACGCCCATCCGCTCGTACACCCGTCCGCAGATGAAGTCCGGCTCCGTGTAGTGCTCCATCGGCGGCAGCGTCACGCTCGTCGTCTGGCCGCGCCTCACGTCCGCGATCACCCGAGGGCAGCCGTAGCTCTGATCCCACGTCCCCCACGCCGTCAGCCGGAACGCCACGATGCTGTGCTCGACCTCCGGCAGCCCGTTGATCGTCACCGTCCCTCCGGCCGGGATCGTGTGCTCCTCGCCGGGATCGTCCAGCGTCCCCACGCGAATCACGACCCCCGGCTCGCCGCTGATCTCGAGCCGCCCGCTCAGGATGTCCAGCACCGCCTCCTGGCCTTCGACCACCGCGACCTTGCGTCCCTGATACGCGCAGTACACCGCGGTGACATGCCTCGCCAGGCCCCGTGCCGCCGTTTCCCCGCTGTCATCGCGCAGGTCCCCGGCTCGCTGGTACAGCGCGCCGTGCCCCTTTGGCGCAAGCAGCTCCCATCGACCATCGACGCCAGTCATGATCGGCGCATGGACGTTGGCGCCTTCCACCCACGTCTCGAGCTGCGAGTCCCACACCAGCTCGTTGAACTCCAGGCTGTCCCAGCACACCACGCGCCCGTCCTCGATGCTGTCCAGCTCCAGCTCCAGGCTCACGTTCGCGTCCGCCACCGACTCCCCGTCCTGCAGAATCCGCCCCTTCAGCCGATAGCCCATCGTGACGTGCTCGGTCAGCGGCGCCTCGCTGAACGCCGCGGGCTGGATCCGTCTCCCCCACCACGGGTCGTCCACCATCACCGCGTATCGCCCGCTCGGCTCTTCCAGGTCCTCCCCCGGCACCATCTCCAGCAGGTACACATCGACGCCGTTCAGAGCCACGTCCGGGTCGCGCGCCTTGTAGGCATGTACCGTCACGGCGCCGCCCGGCGTGTCGAACGCCGCCGTCCCCGCTATCGTCTGCGTGCGCGCCACGGTCACGCCGCGCTCGCCGCCCAACTCCACGATCTCACGCCGCCAGCTCGTGTCCTCATCGGTCAGCAGATCCGCCAGGACCTGCGCCAGGTCGTCCACCTCCGGCCATTCCCGCACCGGCTCCGCGTGCAGACGCGCCAGCAGATACGCCACCAGGCCGACCGTGCCCCGCTTGTAGTAGTTCTCCGACGCCGTGCGCTGTTCGTCGTCATAGTCCAGCGCGTTCGTACTGTCGCCCCGATCCAGGAACCCCGCCACCATGACGATATGCCGGCACAGGAGCGCCTTCGTCGCCCGTCCGGCCACCGTATCGTCCTCGGCTGCCGCTTCCCTCTCCTGGATTCTGGTCACGCAGTCGATCAGTTGGTCTCCCAGCCCCGGGTTCACCAGTGACATCCTGACCCTCGCTCTCCGTCGTCTCGCCGCGCGCTATCGGTACAGGTCGATCCGCAGCCGCCTCTCGGCCTTCTCCTGTGCTCGCTCTGACCGGTCCTCTGACCGTCCCGGGCCGTGTCGCGACGCGAGCCCGTCGGCGGCCGTCGGTCCGGTCGAAGCGCCTCGCTCGGGTCCCGCCCCCGGTGCCTCGAGGGCCCGCCCATCATGTCGTCCGGTCTCCGTCGCCATTCCGAGACGCGCACTGACCATGCCCGACGTCACCGACGCCTCTGCCGATGCCGGAACCGATCCGCGTGTGAGTCTCGCCGCCCACATCCCTGGGGCCTCGCCGCCTGCCCGCGCCGACGCTGTCTCAGCGCTGCCCGCGACGTCCGCGGCCACCACCCCGCGACCAATGGGCTCCGGTGCGGCAGTAGTCGCTCGCGTTGCGTCGCCCGCCACTACCTGCTCGGCGGCCTCTGCGCCGTTCTCCGCCGCCGTCGGCGAGAGTGTGGCCCGCCCCCCTGCCACGACGCCCTCGCCCCCCGGCGCAACGGCATTCACCAGCCACGCCGGGCGCGCGGCCACAACCCGTCTCGGCCACGCCCCCGGCGCCTCAGCTCGCGCCACCTTCGCTTCCCTGTTGTCTGCCACCGGCCATCACCTCGACCTCACGCCATCTCCACCGCCAGCGCCACCGCACGCTCGCGCTCCGCCAGACTGTGCGCCCACAG
>JALGUI010000725.1 GCA_029820915.1 Candidatus Zipacnadia bacterium
CAGAACTACATGGCCGCAGCGATCTCAGGGTCGCTGCGGCCTGCGTTTTCGCCGGGCCTGTTCCGGCACGAAGTCGATGGAGGGGTGGCCGCCGAAGCTGACGACGGACTTGGCGCGGCGTGCTGGTCCGGCGGTCACTCCATGTAGAAGATGCGGTGCCGGTTCTCGGCCAGCAGACGCCGATTGTGCTCGTCGCCGCCCGGCATGTTGGCGCTGATGAACACCGGCGGCACCACGCTGCGTTCCACGAGGTCGCGGACGACCTGCGCCACCAGCGCGTTCACGACGGCGCAGCCAAGGACGGTCGAGAGCGGGCCCACTGCCTGCGGGAAGCCCTCGATCTCGACCGCGGCATCGCCCAATGGCGCGCAGTTGTCGATGACCACGTCGCACAGCTCGTAGAGCTTCCTCCCGCTCGGGTGGCGGCCGGCGACCTGCTGCGAGTACTCCACAGAGGTGACCGCGATCGTCGTCACGCCGGCCTCACGGGCCGCCAGCGCCATGTCCACCGGCACGTGGTTGCGCCCCGAGGTCGAGGCGATGATGAGCACGTCGCCCTCCCCCGCCGGGCTGGCCTCGAGCAGCGTGCGCCCGAGGCCCTCGACGCGCTCGATTTCGGACGTCAGCGTCGCCGGTCGCACCGACAGGTTCATCCCGTGCGGGTAGATGGGGTTGACCAGCATGAGGCCGCCGGTGCGGTAGACCATCTCCTCGGCCAGCATGAAGGAGTGGCTGGTGCCGAAGGCAAAGAGCTGCCGCCCGCGCACGATCGCCTCGGCCAGCAGCTCCGCGGCCTCCTCGATGGCCTCAAGTTGGGTCTCCTGCAGCCTCTGAATGCCCCTGGCCGCCTCGTCGAAGTATGCCTGCGCAGACACGCTCATCACTCCATCGCGTTGTAGGATCAGCTTCCGGCCCGGCGACCTCAGTAGCCCAGCTCGTTGTACTCCCGTTCCGCCTGCTGATTGTGCTCGCGGCCCCCGGGGCGGTTGACGCTCATGTACACGTGCGGCGGCGTGCCCATCTCGGTCATCCGATCGATGACCTGGCCGCAGATCATCCAGCCTATCACCGTCTGGGCTACCCCCGAGATGGGGACCACGCGGTGGTCGTAGCCCTCCGCCTCCAGGCAGGCATCGCCGAAGGGCGCGCAGTTGTCGATCACGATGTCGGCGGCCTCGCAGAGCCTGTCGCCGGAGGGGTGGTCGGACTCGATCTCGGCGGTGTAATCCAGCGACGTGATCCCGATGACGGTGACGCCCAGCTCCGACGCCGCGCGCGCCAGTTCCACCGTCCGCCGCGTGCGGCCGCTCACGGAGGCGACCATCAGCACGTCACCGGATCGCATCTCACTGGTGCGCACGGCCAGGCGCACCTGCTCGAGGTCCGGCTCGATGGGCTCGGCTCGCGGTCGGCCACGCAGGCGCTCGGCGATGGGGCTGCTGACGTTGAAGCCGAAGGAGAGGATCTTCGTCGCCAGCAGGCCGCCGGCCCGGTGCGTGAGGTCCTGCTCCCCGCCGTGGCCGATGCCGTGGACCCAGAACGCGCCGCCCGCGGTCAGGGCCCCGGCGATGGCGTCCGCGGCCTGGGCGATGGCCTCCATCTGCGTGCTCTGGATGCGACTGGTGATCTCGCGAACCGCCTCGGCGTACTGTTCGGCCAGCAAGTCAGTTCACCGCCTGGTTATGGCGTGCGTCCGTCCGCCGCCGCCTCGGCGGCGCGCAGGTGCTGATCCTGTGTCGCCACGATCCGCTCAATGAGCGCGGGCGTGACCTCGACGCCCATCGCGCCGAGTGCCAGCAGCGCCGCGCCGACCGCGGGTGGCACTCTGGGGATGATTGGCTCGATGCCCGGCGCGACCTCGGCAAGCCGCCCGCACATGTGCCGCCACCACAGCCGCGACTTCTGCGCCACCGAGCCCGACGCGATCACCGGCAACCCGGCGTCCTCGACGCCCGACTCGCGGATCATCCCCACCGCCATGTCCGCCAGGTCATCGGCGGCATCGCGAAGGCACCCCGCG
>JALGUI010000726.1 GCA_029820915.1 Candidatus Zipacnadia bacterium
GGAGATCAAGCGCGCCAGGGCGGCGGCGCCTCGGGAGGTGGAGGTGGAGGATGAGGCCCCGATCGTCGCCGACGAGGACGCGGATGTGAGCGCCGGCGAGGTCGAGGAGGCCCCCGCCGAGGAGCCTGAGGAGGCCCCGGCCGAAGAGCCTGAGGAGGACGCGGCCGAGGAGCCTGAGGAGGACGCGGCCAAGGAGCCTGAGGAGGACGCGCCGACGCCTGCCGAGGCCGAGGACGAGGCGCCGTCCTTCGCCGCGCCTGCGGAGGATGCGGGCGACGAGGCGGGCGAGCCGGCGCCGCCGACGCCTCCGTCGTTCGGCTAGAGATCTGGCCGGAAAGCGCCGGTTGCGCCGAGTTCGTCGGATTTGCATCGCCGTAGAGGGGCCTCAGAGCTCCGTAGCCAGCGGGTCGTGTCCGACGAGCGACTTCTCGGCCAAGTCTCTATCCCGCATTGTTCGCGTAGGTCGGCCTGCGTCTGATCCCGCCTGGGGGCGGGATCAGGCGCAGGTGAGAGCGCGCCCGCGCGCGCTCTCAGCTTCCAGCCCGACATGCATTCCAGGCCGCACAATGCGTTGACCATGCATCCGCAAGAACTGGCCCTCGGCGGTGTGTACCGTATCAGCGGCCCGTCTCGAGATTGCGACGAGATTGTTGACGAATAGTCTGGGATAGGTAGACCGGAGCGGCGTTCGAGGACGAGAATCGAGTGCTGAAGGGGCGAGCCATCGGCTCGCCCCGGCAGCATGGATCACTGTGACGGGGAGCGAGCGATGACGAAGTACTGCTTCGTGACCGGTGGCGTGGTGTCGGGGATCGGCAAGGGAATCTCCTGTGCCTCGCTGGCCCGACTGCTCAAGGCCCGGGGCTTCCGGATCGCCATCCTGAAGATCGATCCCTACATCAACGTGGACGCCGGGCTGATGAACCCCTTCCAGCACGGGGAGGTGTTCGTCACCGATGACGGGGCGGAGACCGACCTCGACCTGGGCCACTACGAGCGCTTCGTGGACGAGCCCCTCAGCCAGGTCTGCAACGTCACCACCGGCCAGGTCTACGGCTCGGTGATCGCCAAGGAGCGCGATGGCGACTACTACCTGGGCCAGACCGTCCAGGTCATCCCGCACCTCACCGACGAGATCAAGGCGCGCATCCGCAAGTGCGCGCACGCCTACCAGGCCGACATCTGCATCACCGAGATCGGCGGCACCGTCGGCGACATCGAGGGCCAGCCCTTCTATGAGGCCATCCGCCAGATGCGCATCGAGGAGGGCCCGGAGAGCACCTGCTACGTGCACGTCACCCTCGTGCCCTACCTGGAGCACGTTGGCGAGCTCAAGACCAAGCCCAGCCAGCACTCCGTGCGCGAGCTGCGTAGCATCGGCATCCAGCCGGACATCCTCATCGTGCGCACGCCGATGGCCCTGACCGACTCTGCTCGCCGCAAGCTCTCCCTGTTCTGCGACGTGCGGGACGAGGCCGTCATCGAGGCCGTGGACGTCAAGGAGTCGCTGTATCACATCCCGCTGGCCATGGAGGATCAGGGCTCCGCGGACCTGGTCTGCGAGGTGCTGGCGCTGCCGGTCCGCACTCCCGACCTGGCCGAGTGGCATGACATCTGCGACCGCTACGCCCACCCCGACCACGAGGTCACCATCGCCATGGTCGGCAAGTACATGGACCTGCAGGACGCCTACCTGTCCGTGACCGAGTCGCTCATGCACGGGGGAATCGCCAACACCGCGCGCGTCAACATCGAGTATGTGGACTCCGAGGACATCGAGCGCGATGGCGCCGCCCACCACCTCGCCGATGTGCACGGCGTGCTGGTGCCCGGCGGCTTCGGCGACCGCGGCATCGAGGGCAAGATCGAGGCCATCGGCTACGCGCGCGAGAACGGCATCCCGTACCTGGGCCTGTGCCTGGGGCTGCAGACGGCGGTCATCGAGTTCGCGCGCAACGTGTGCGGGCTGGCCGACGCCAACTCGCGCGAGTTCAAGGCCGACTGCGACCACCCGGT
>JALGUI010000727.1 GCA_029820915.1 Candidatus Zipacnadia bacterium
TCCTCGTTGTCGAGTCTGCGCTTATCCATCACGTTGATCTCCTGCGCGGGCCGACTTCGTTGCGAGTGCTTTGCACTCGCCCCTCAGGCGGCCCCTCCGACGGCAAGAGCGGCCCCTCCGGCGGCAAGAGTGGCCCCTCCGGCGGCAAGAGCGGCCCCCGACGGCAGAGGCGGCCCTGCCCTCTGGTCACTCCTCGCCTCGCATGAGATACGTGTGCATCGGCTCGGCCACGAAGCCGCCATCTTCGATCGCGACCGCCTGACCGGTCGTGACGTCGAGCACCTCCGCAGCGCCTGCGCACTCATGGCGACCATCCGCGAACGAGAACAGCACGCGCACCCCGGCGTCCGGGTCGGTCCACTCTACGCCACGCTCGTCCGGGAGCGTACGGCGCAGCTTCATGTGCTCGACCACCGCGACGTAGTCCCGGTTGGCCTGCGCGATCTTCGCGTGGCGCTCGGGGGTCTGCGAGAACACCGGCCAGCTCAGCCAGCACGGGCTCTTGCTCGCCAGGCAGCGGTAGTAGTAGTCGCCTCCGGTGATCACGTCATTGGCCGCGTTGTCCTGCGCCTCGTTGCCGGTGTGGCCCAGGTACCCGGAGACTCCGTAGCGCGTCGTCGGATCGGGGCCGGAGGGGCTTGGCGTGTCTGCATTCGCGATCGGGAAGCCGGGCGCATTGATGCCGAAGGTGCCGGTGGACTCGGTGTAGAGCACGTAGCCGAGCTGCGCGAGGTCGGCGTGGAAGCGGAACACGTCCTCGGCCTGCTGCAGCAGCACGTTCGGGTCCGCGGTGCGGATGCCGTGCGTGAAGTTCCGGTATGAGTCGAGCCACAGGCTCCCGAGGCCCGTCTCCTCGCGGATCTTCCGCCACTGCCCGAGCGCGTAGTCCGCGTAGCCCTGGCGGAAGCGCGCGCCGAGGATCTCCGGCCAGCAGTAGAGCGTCGGCGGCTTGCCGTCCGCGCCCTCGATGTGCCAGCCGGGGTTCTGCTCGAACAGCGGCGAGTGCTGCCACAGGTGCGCGGTCGGCGCCCAGGCCTGCACGATCATGCCGCGCGCGGCGGCGGCGTCGCACAGGTACTTGAGCGCCTCGGTGCCGCCGAACTGCTCGCCCGGCTCGATGACGTCCAGCGAGCACCCGCCGCGCCCCCACACGCTGTGCACCGCGAGGACCTTGAAGCCCAGGTCCGCGACCTGTGGCACCACCTCGTCGGCGAGGTAGTAGAGGATGCGGTCGCCATGCTCGGACAGCGGCCGCCAGTGCATCCAGCAGTTGACGATGGGCATGGGCGTGTGCTGCTCGATGCCCCAGAATCCCGCGTGCAGGCCATAGACGTAGTCGCGGGCCCGGGTCCAGGCATCGTGGCTGCCCTCGCCGCAGTAGAGCACGCAGCGCCAGGCGGTCTGTGCGGCCCGGTCGCCGGCGAACGCCGTCGAGTCGCGGTACTCGATGTACTCGGCCCCGCCGGCGCGGCGGCTGTCCACGTAGGAGATCGGCTCATCGTAGAAGCTCAGGATCGCCCCGTCGCTCGCGTACTGGTAGTCGAGCCCGTCGCCCCCGGCGAAGCGCGTGCCGCCGCCCCCGGCGTAGAGGTTGTCCGCGGTGAGCGTGAACTCGTTCTGCACGGCATAGGCGTTCTGCGTGACCACGGTGACACCGGGGGGATGGCCCTGCAGCTCCCAGGTCGCGCGGTCATCGAGGTGCAGGGCGCGCTCGGTGTCGCTCGCCCAGACGTAGCGATACGCGAAGCCCACGTAGCGATCGCCCGCGATCTCGCGCTCCTCGGGGCGGAACTGCCACTCGAGCCTGTCCTCACCGCCGTCGCGCACAAGTACCGTGCGGACGGTCACCTGGTCGCCGCGCACCTCGTGGTCGAGGTAACGGCAGGCGGTGTAGTGCCCGCCCGATTCGGTCTCGATCAGCGGGGCGATCGGCGGTGCGTCCGGGTTGCGGAACGCCACGCCGCCCTGATGCACCTGGGCGACGCCCAGAAGGCGCTGGTCTGTCAGCGGCAT
>JALGUI010000728.1 GCA_029820915.1 Candidatus Zipacnadia bacterium
GAACGCTGCGCGTTCGACGCTCGCGGCGGCCCGTCCGAACGACAGCGGCCACGGGCGCCAGGCGACGGCCGCTGCCCGCCGCCGTTGCCCCCTCCGGAACGGAGGAGGAAGGAGTTCGCGCCAGCGAACTCAGGGGGAGGCCCGCCCGGCCGCCCCGAGTCATCGCCCCTGTCGGCGGCCGTTGCCCGAGGCTTGCAGCTCGCAGCGCGCGACAAGGTGAGGCGGCGAAGCGGGGCGAAGTCCGCCACGACCGCCTTCGGATGGCCGTCGTGGGAGGGGTGTCGTGCGATGCGTCGATCTCGTGGCCTGTCCATTCTCTCATGTCCGGTGATTGCGATGATGGCCGCGATGACTCCCGCAGGTCCCTGTCGCGCCGCGCCCGAGCCGGTGCGCATCTCAGAGCTGGGGCTGTCGATGTGGGGTCTGGCCATCGCGGGCGAGGTCACGGGCGACGAGCGCTACACCGACTGGGCGGAGCGCGGCTTCGCGATCCTCGACGAGACCCAGAACCGCTCGCCTGACCCCATCGGCCGCGGCGACTGGTGGGCGACCTACACGGTTCGCGGGGGCGATGCGGCCGCGGCGCTGGGCCGCCCGCCCCAGTTCACCTACCAGTCGCGACCGCTGGTGCCGGGCACCACGATGGCCTACGCGCCGCGCGCGATGCGGCTGATCGCCGGGCGCGAGGGCTGGGAGATGCCGGACGTGCGCCCGCCCGCGCCGTGAAGGAGAGGCCACACGCCGTGTGCCGCCAACGCCCTCGTTGGCGGAGGCAGTTGCCGTTGAGCTTGCGCGGCAGGCTCCGTGTCCTCGCGAGCAAAGCGAGCCAGGTACGGGAGGCGGATGACGTGAAGCGTGGCTTGGAGAGCGTGACGCTGGGCCTCGCGCCCATCAGCAAGTTCGTGTTCAGCCACGAGGACGCGCTGCGCTACAAGCGCCTCGTGGAGCAGAAGCTGGCGGCGCTCGGCGTCAACTTCGTCGGTATTGACGGCGTGACCGAGGACGGGACTCTGCGCACGCACGAGGAGCTGCCGCGTGTCGTCAGGCACCTGCGGCACGCGGGCGTGGACGCGATCTTCGCGCCCCACTGCAACTTCGGCACCGAGGACGTGGCGGCGCTGCTCGGGCGCGAGATGGGCCTGCCGTACCTGCTGTGGGGGCCGCGCGATGAGGCGCCGCTGCCCGACGGCACGCGCCTGCGCGACACCCAGTGCGGCCTGTTCGCCACCAGCCAGATCCTGCGCCGGCTCGACGTGCCCTTCACCTACATCCCCAACTGCCGCGTGGATGACCCCATCTTCGAGCGCGGCCTGCTGGGGTTCGTGCAGGTGGCCTCGGCGGTGAAGGCCTTCCGCGGCATGCGCATCGGGCAGATCGGCCAGCGCAACGACTTCTTCTGGACCGTCATGGTCAACGAGGCCGAGCTGCTCGAGCGCTTCGGCATCCAGCTCTGGCAGGTCTACATCACCGATGTGCTCGACCGCGTCGAGGAACTCGCCGGCTCCGACGCGCCGGAGCTGGCCGAGCTCATCGAGCGCATGCGCGACGAGGTCACCTTCGAGACGCTGGGCGAGGACCAGGTGCGGGCGATCGCCGCGCTGCGCATTGTGCTGGGCGAGGTGACCGAGGAGCACTCGCTGTCGGCGATCGCGCTGCAGTGCTTCCCCGGCCCGCAGCAACGCTTCGGCATCTACCCGTGCTACGCGAACTCGCTACTGTCGGCCGAGGGCACGCCGGTGATCTGCGAGGCGGACGTGCACGGCGCGATCACCGCATGTCTGCTGCAGGCCGCGGCGCTGCACGAGACGCCGCCGTTCTTCGCCGACCTGACCATGCGCCATCCCGAGCACGACAACGCCGAGCTGCTGTGGCACTGCGGAAGCTTCCCGGTGACCCTCGCCGCCGAGGGCGCGGACAGGCGCGTGGGCGAGCACTTCATCATGCCCGGCGAACAGGCGGGCGTGTGCCACTGGCGCATCCGCGGCGGCGACATGACGATCGCGCGCTTCGC
>JALGUI010000729.1 GCA_029820915.1 Candidatus Zipacnadia bacterium
TATCTCTAGCAGCTCGTCCAGCCCGTAGAGGCGGATCGATGCCCGGTAGTACACGCGCTCGGGGTCGTCAGGATCGCTCCACGTGCTGGCGAGCCGGTGCGTGGCCTCGTCGTAGCAGCAGCGGATGACCGCCGGGCTGCCGTCGGCGAGCGCGACCTCCTGGTAGTACGGCGCGTAGAGTATCTGGTGGGCGCGGTTGCGCGTCTCGAGCAGGAACCTGCCGCCCGGCCGCAGGCAGCGCATGGCCTCGGCGAGCACGCGTAGGTTCTGCCCATCGTCCTCGAAGTAGCCGAAGCTGTTGAACAGGTTCAGGACCGCGTCGAACGCCCCTGAGCGCACGGGCAGCCGCGCCGCGTCGCCCTGTATCAGGCACAGATCGTCGGCGTCCTCGCCCAGGACGCGCGCAATGCGCAGCATCATGGCCGAGGCGTCCACGCCCACGACGGTCATGCCGGCCCGTGCCAGCCGGATGGCGTGTCGGCCCATGCCGCAGCAGATGTCGGCGATGGTCTCGCCGGAGCGCAGGTCGAGCAGCCGCTTCAGGCCCGCGACCTGGCTCTCCGTCTCCTCTTCGTCCGGGAAGAACGAGAGCGGGATGCAATCCGCGCTCTCGAAGAACTCGCGCCACCAGGTGACAGGCCGGCCATCTGTGCCCGACATCGCCACCTCCAGGCGGCCCCGTGTGCTACAGCAGGTCGTCCAGGTCCACGAAGCCCGTCGAGGGCGGCTCGATGTCCGGGTCCGGCTGGTCGGCCATGGCGCTGACGACGCGCGCCGCCTGCCCGGCCAACACCCGCACCAGGTTCATGCTCGCCTCCGAGAACCCGCCCTCCTCGTGGTCGAAGAAGGCCATCACTCCGTGCACCTCATCGTCCCAGATCAGCGGGGTGGCGAGCACCGACTGCACGCCGAGGAAGCCCAGGTAGTCGTCATCGGCGATGGCGCCCGCGAGTACGTCGTTCTCGATGTGGGCGACGCGGCGCAGCGCCACGCGCCCCAACAGGCCCTCATCGAGCGCCGGCCGCGCCGCCGTGACCTCGTGCGGCGGCAGCCCCAGGCCGACCAGCCCGCGCAGCACGGGCGGATCGCCCTCGACACCGTAGGCGGCGGCCGCCCGCGCTCGCGTGACCTGCGCGCCCGCCTCGAGGATCGAGTGCAGCGTGTCGGTCAGCCCGCCGCCCTCGCTCAGCCGCTGTCCCAGCTCGACGAAGGCCGTGAGATCGTCGGTCGCCAGTCGCGTGCGCTCGCGGAGCCGGTCCTGCTGGCGGATGAGCTCGTCGTTGGCGTGGCGCAACTCCGCAAGCAGCTCATCGTTGCGCCCCCGCAGCCTGCGCTCCTCGATGCCCCGCTCGACGATGCGCACCAGGTCCCAGGCCCGGAAGGGCTTGCGCACGTACTCGTACGCGCCGAGCCGCACGGCCTCCATGGCGCTGTCCAGCGACGCGAAGCCGGTGATGAGCACGACGACAATCTCGGCGTCACGGTCCCTGATGGCGCGGAGCAGCGCCACGCCGTCGGTGTCGGGCAGGACGATGTCGAGCACGGCGGCGTCGAAGCGCGCGGGCTCCAACTCGCGCAGGGCGCTGTCGCCATCCGGCGCCGAGGTGACCTCGAAGCCCGACTTCTCGAGAGCCTGCTGGCAGACCGTCCGGATCTGGGGCTCGTCGTCCACGACGAGGACAGTACCCTTGTGCGCGTCCTGGTCGGCCGACACGCGCGTCCCTCCCCCTGCACGATTGCCGCTTCTGGGTCCCTGCCGTCGGTTCAGATCGTGTAGGCGATGACGAACCCGCCCGCCTCGCCCCGTGTGTCGCGCCAGCTCACATCAACGCGCTCAACCCAGGCCATCGGCGGCCCCCGCCGGACGGCGGCGAGCAGCTCCTTCAGGTCGTCCTCCGGGCCCTCAGCCATAAGCTGCACAGCACCGGAGCGCAGGTTGCGCACCGACCCGCTCAAGCCCAGCGCCTCCGCCCTGCGCTGCACGAAGTAGCGGAAGCCCACGCCCTGGAC
>JALGUI010000730.1 GCA_029820915.1 Candidatus Zipacnadia bacterium
CGCGCCCGCGACCTTGCGCTGCTTGTAGGCACTGAGGATCCCGGGCAGAAGCAGCTCGGGCATGCGTATGCCGATGGCCGGATGCTTGACGACCCCGAGACAGGTCGGGCCCGGGCCGGGGTTACTCTTTGGCGCCATGATACCGTTCCTCCGCCTTGCTTTCGAAGCGCTGACGCGTCGCGCTAGCGGTTGTACACGTAGGTGAGACCGATGACCGTGCGCTCCAGGTCGATCAGCCCCGCGAACAGGATCGTGTCCTCGGCGACCCATGGCGACAGGTCCAGGGCCGCGCCCACGTTGGGGTTGAAGCCGTCGTACTCGGCCATCACCGTCACCTGCTCCGCCGCGCGCCAGGACACGCCGCCGATGGCGGTGCTGTTGAAGCGCCCCCAGCCCCAGCCCAGTGTCAGGTAGAGCGGGCGATCGCCGGCGCTGAACTCGCGCGTCAGGACGATGTAGGGTGAATCGGTATCGTGGAGGCTGTCCGGGGCGCCGATGTAGCGGCTGCGGTTCTCGAAGATGTCCTGCATCCCCACCGCCAGGGCCGGCTGCCGGTCGCTCTCGGGCAGGAGCTGCTGCTGAGCGTTCTGAGCCGGCTCGCCGAAGCTCTCGCGGAAGTTCCTGCCGGTCGGCATCTCGGAGAAGTAGAAGCCGTGACCCGAGCTGCCCACGCCGATGCCGATCGTTCCCGTGCCGTTCGACTTCGCGCCGCCGGCCTCCAGGCGCGGCGTGCTGTCGAAGCTGCCCGAGGAGTAGCCGAGGATGACCCCGCGATGCGGAGTGTAGGCTACCGGCACGTTGATCTGCATCGCGCCGTCGAAGCCCGGCACGCCGTCAGGGGTCACGCCCCAGCCGCCGCCGGGCAGCGCCGACGTGTAGCGGAACTCGGGGAACTCCCTGAACTCGGTCTGGGCGCACGCGGCGGTCGCCGCGAGGACGATCAGCGCCAGGCACAGGGCCCACGTCTGCTGCCGTCGCACCCGCATCGTCATCTTCCTTCCGGGCGCGTCTGGGTTGCCGCAAGTGTGTCCGCGACTCGCCCGCAGTAGTTCCGCGCCCTCCGCCGCCCACCTCCCGCGCCTCAGCAGCCGTCCGCATCCCCGGGTGGGTCGTCGGCGGTCAGTGACATGCGCAGGTCGTGAGCGGCTGCTTCCTCGGTCCTTGCCACGGCCGCCAGGCTGTCCGCCCAGGCGCGTCGGGCGGGCTCGTCGTCGAGCAGCGCCAGCGCCTCCGAGGTGCGCGGGACGTCGGCGGCCTCCAGCAGCTCAACGATCTCGCGGTAGCGCTCCGCCGCCCGGCTAAGCCAGGCGGCCGGGATGGCCTCTCGCCGCTCGGCCAGCGCCGCCACGAAGGCGGCGGCCGCGTTGCGGGCGTCGGCGAGCAGCTCGACGGCCGCAACGTGCTCCGGGGGCGGGGCCGCGTCCAGGGCGTGCACCGCGGCGACCCAGCGCCCGTAGCGCTCGCGGCCTGTCTGCTCCCAGGCGTCGCCTGCGCGTCGGACCGCCTCGGCGAGCGCCCCGGGCCCCGACGGACCGGGCCTGCCGGGCATGGTGATCAGGAGCTCGAGGGTCGGCGGCCAGCTCTCGTACTGCTCGCGCGGCGTGTCGAGGACGCAGTGGCCCAGCAGCCGTCCGCGCGCGCGATCGTAGCCGCAGATGACGCTCCAGCTCTCCTTGACCGAGCCCCAGCCCAGTGCCGCGCACGGCCGACCGCCATCGATGCACGCGGCGACGAGGTCGATCGCTCGATCCGGGGTGAGGTCGCCGCCCGCGCGGTGGAGCTCGAGGCCGGGCTCGAGTGCGGCATTGAGGGCCTCGACGGCCGCGGCGGCCTCCTCAGCGGTCAGTCCCGGCGCCCACGGGTCGGCGGGCGTGCGGAAGGCCAGCCCCGAGATGCCCATGACGGCGTCATAGCCCAGGCTCGGGCCGGCCTGGGCGAGTGCGATCTCCAGCACGTGTGCGAGGCTGTGGGCGCGCCCGCTCCCGCTCAGAGGCGCGGGGACGCCGGGAA
>JALGUI010000731.1:0-1381 GCA_029820915.1 Candidatus Zipacnadia bacterium
CGCAGAGGTCGAGAAGCTCGCGGTCGAGTGGGAGACGCAGATCCAGGCGCTGCGCATAGGCGACCTGGCGATGGTCGGCATCCCCGGTGAGACCTTCGTGGAGTACGGCCTGTCTATCAAGCGCGCCTCGCCCTTCGCGCGCACAATGACCGTGGAACTGGCGAACGACTACCTGGGCTATCTGCCCACCGACGATGGGCTGGACCAGGGCGGGTACGAGACCTGGCTGGCGCGGTCGGCGATGGCCGCGAAGGGCATGGAGAAGACGATGGTCGAGGCGGCGCTCGTAACGCTGGGCAGGCTGGCGGGTTGACGGGCCTCCCCCGCCGACCGCTGCGCGGTCGGCTGCCCCCTCCGTCCCGGAGGGGGCAACGACAGTGTAGGGATGCGCGGCTGGCCGACATGCAGAACTGCAGTACGAGGCGGCCGACGGCAAGGGCAGCGGCGGTACGGTAGCGCGGGCGTCCTGAGCCGTGCGCCCCCTCCGGAACGGAGGGGGCAGGCCCGAGCTTGCTCGGGCCGGGGGAGGCCCGATGGCCGGCGGCCCCGTCTCACACGCAGGCCGGTGGAGGCCCGACAGATGAAGCGTCGGTGACACACGGTCGAGGGAGTCGCAGATCGCGACACGGTGCAGTTCGCGCGCGAACTGCGCAAGGAGCCCACGAGAGGCGAGCGCCTCCTCTGGCAGGAGCTTCGCCGTGGCGAGTTGGGCGTGCGGTTCCGCCGCCAGCACCCCATCGACGGCTTCGTCCCTGACTCTTGCTGCGCGAAGGCACGGCTGGCTGTCGAGGTCGATGGCGCGTCTCATGAGGGACGTGAGGAGCACGACCAATGGCGTGTCGGGATGCTCGCAGGCTCAGGCATTCGCGTCCTGCGCTTCACCGAGGGCCAGGTGTGCGGCGATCTCTCCGATGTGATCGGGACGATCAGGAAGGCGCTGGGCGACCTGGTCAACTGAGCCCTGGCATGGCGACCTCTCCGCCTCCCGCCCCTACCCGCCCAACACCAAGTCCACCGCCGCCCACAGGTCCTCGTTGCTATAGGGCTTGTCGAGCCAGCCCTGGATGGGCAGGAAGTCGGCGGGGTTGACCGCGCCGTCGGAGTCATTCGGATAGAAGCGCAGCTCGGTCTTGTGGCCAACTGGCGGAGGCGCCACACGACGTGGAAGCCCTCGGTGCCCTCCGGCATCATCACATCGCACAGGATCAGGTCAGGATGGTGCTCGGCGACGGCGGCGATGGCCCCGTCCTCGGTCTCAGCCGCAACCACCTCGTGGCCCTTGACGGCTAGGGCGCGCTTGAGGCCGGTCAGGATGTTGGGATCGTCATCAACACAGAGGATTCGCGCCATCGAAAGGTCCCTCCCCATCCGCCAGGCGTGC
>JALGUI010000731.1:1392-5556 GCA_029820915.1 Candidatus Zipacnadia bacterium
CAGTCAGCTTGCGGCCATTATCGGCGACGCGCATATGCGTGTCAAGCACACGCGGCAACTGCGCCGGGGCGGAGGGATAGGCCGGGCACAGGCGGAATGTGCCCCCGCGGGCCGAAGAGGCGTCCAGGGAGGTAGACGCAGGTGAAGGTGTACATGGTGACCGACCTCGAAGGCGTCGCGGGCATCACCCAGTGGGACCCCCGCCACGAGGGCGACACGCCGGCTACGGCGGCGGTCAGGCAGCGCTTCGGGCGCTGGCTGGCTGAGGAGGTGAACGCCGCCGCCCGGGGCTTCTTCGCCGGCGGCGCGACCGAGGTGATCGTCAACGATGGGCATGGCGCCGGGCAGACCATGGATGTCGAGCTGCTCGATCCGCGCATCACGCTCTTCCACGGAACGCAGCGCCCGGACTACTGCACGGGCCTGGACGAGACCTGCGACGCCATCGCCAGCGTCGGCACTCATGCGATGGGCGGCACTCCGCACGGCAACCTCGCGCACACCATGGGCCGCGGCGTCCGGTACTACTCGTTCAACGGCATCCACGTGGGCGAGACCGGCCTGCAGGCCTTCCTGGCGGGCTACTACGGCGTCCCGTACGTCTTCTGCGCCGGCGATGAGTGGGCGGTGCGCGAGATGCAGGAGCTGTGTCCCGGGTGCGTCGGGGCAGCCGTCAAGATGGGCACCAGCCAGCTCTCGGCACTGACCTGCACACCCGCCCGGGCGCGCGAGATCATCGAGCAGGGCGCCGAGCAGGCGATGTCGGTAATCGGTCAGGTCGAGCCGCTGGACCTCGACTCTCCGGTGGTCTTCCGCGAGGAGCACGACGAGCAGCGCTTCGACGAGGAGAGCGTGCCGCCCGACCGGCGCGTGATCAACTCGCACACTCTGGAGATCGAGGCCGAGACCATCCTGGACGTGCTCAACATCAAGTACGGGCACGACCCGGACTGGAAGCCGGCTTGGCGGCAGCAGCCGCAAGCCGACACGGAGGGATGAACGATGCGCATCTACATTATGACCGATCTCGAGGGCGTCGCCGGCGTCTGCCAGTGGGAGAACCGCGATGACGATGGGCCCTGGAATACCCAGCGACGCACCCGCCTGAGCCGCCTGCTCGCCCGCGAGGTCAACGCCGCGGTTGACGGTCTGGCCGAGGCCGGCTTTGACGACATCATCGTCAACGACGGTCACGGCGCGGGCAGCACCATCGACTACGAGATCGCCGACCCGCGCGCCCTCTACTACCACGGCCTCGACCGCCCGTTCTGGCTGCCCTTCCTGGACGAGACCTGCGACGCCACCGGCGCCGTCGGCGCCCACTCGAAGGCCCGCACGCCGGATGGCACGCTGTCGCACACCATGAGCAGCGCCATCCGGCGCTGGAGCTTCAACGACATCGAGGTGGGGGAGACCGGGCTGCAGGCGCTGATCGCCGGCTACTACGGCGTGCCCTTCGTGTTCGCCGCGGGCGACGTCTGGCTGTGCCGCGAGATCGAGGAGCTGTGTCCGGGCTGCGTAACCGTCCCCGTGAAGTACGGGACCGGCAGGCACTCGGCGCTGACCCTCGTGCCCGAGCGGGCCTGTGAGGTCATTCGCGAGGGCGCGCAGCGCGCGGCCGAGGCCATCGGCCGCGTCGAGCCGCTGACCCTCGAGTCGCCCGTGCTCTTCCGCGACGAGCGCGTCGAGCCCACCTGGGACGAGGAGACCGACGCCGAAGAGGAGGGCGTGCGCATCATCAACGCGCACGTGCGCGAGGTCGAGGGCGACGACCTCATGGACGTGCTCATGAAGATGTACCCGCAGTATGACCGCGATTTCAAGCCCGAGCAATGGCGCCCGGGCGTGAGGACGTAAGCAGCGGCGTGCCGCTGCGCCCGATGCAAAGGAGCGAACATCGTGTCTGAGAAGCAGTTCGAGCCGGTGAGCATCTGCCTCGTCGGCGTCGGCAACTTCGCGCGCAGCCACAAGCGCTGCATCGACGTGATGGTCGAGGAGGGGCTGGCGGATACCCCGAGGCCATCGAGGAGTACGCGCAGCGCGGCATCACCACCTACGACGACTACCACGAGTTCCTGGAGGCCGAGCGGGGCCAGGTCGAGCTGGTGGCGCTGCCGCTGTCCATCCAGACCCACGCCGAGGCGTCGATCGCGGCCATGGAGGCGGGGTACGACGTGCTGGTCGAGAAGCCGCCGGCCGCGGTGATCCAGGACGTGGACGCCATGATTGCGACGTCCGCGCGCACTGGGCGCTTCTGCGACGTGGGCTTCCAGAACCAGTCGAAGAGCACGGTGCGCGATCTCAAGCGGCTGATCTGCGACGGCGGGCTGGGCGAGGTGCAGCGCATCGCCGTGATGGGCGAGTGGGTGCGCGATGACGACTACTACACCCGCAACCCCTGGGCGGGGCAGATGGTCATCGACGGTGTTTACGTGCTCGACGGACCGACCAACAACGCGCTGGCGCACTACCTGTTCAACGCGCTCTACTTCGCCAGCCCCACCTGGGGCCACGTGGACACGCCCGCCCGAGTGCGCGGCGAGCTGTACCACGCGCACCCGATCCCCGGCGAGGACAGCTCGGCCATCGCGGTGGAGACCGTGGGCGGCGTGGCCATCACCTACCTGAGCACGCTGGCGGGCTGGGAGGCGCGCGGGCCGATCATCCGCGTCGAGGGGACGAAGGGCACCGCCCACTGGGACTTCCAGGGCCCCACGCACATCGAGTACGCCGACGGCTCGGAGCAGGTCATCGAGCCCGACGGCCGGCGCGAGCACAATGAGGTGTTCCGCAACGCCATTCGCTACCTGCGCGGGATCGACGATAAGCTGAACTGCTCGGTCGCGATGGCACGGCCGATCACCGTCGCGGTCAACGGCGCCTACGAGTCGGGCGCGCCGCCGCGCGGCATCGCCGCCGAGCACATCACCCGCGAGGACCGCGACGGCAAGGTGTTCACCGGGATCGATGGCATCCAGGAGCTGCTCGACCGCTGCTATGCCGAGTTCCTGACCTATAACGACGCCGGGGCTCCGTGGGGCTACGAGACCGACTGGTTCGACACCACCGACTACACTCGCTTCGACATGGACCTGGGCTGATGGCGACGACGGCGCCTCACCTCTCGGGTCTCAATCGCTCGCGGCTGGGAGTGAGGGATGGCCGAAGGCAGGTATTGTCGTGCGGAGGGGCCGCTCCGAACGCCCAACGCGCAGCGTTGGAGCGAGGAGTGAGGCCCGCCAGGGCCTCAGCTTCCATGCCGGCCCGCCGTTCGGATGTCGGCCGAAGCACGACCGGGCCGGGATGGAACCTCCGACCTGCTCCTGCAGGTCGGCCCGCTCGCTTCGCTCGCGGCGGCCCCTCCGTACGACTCTGGGCTGCTACGCAAGCGCGGCGGCCGTTGCGGCCGACGTTGTCGAGCAGCCGCGCGTGAGCAATGCGAGAGCATGGGAGATCAGATGGCAGAGGACGGCCTGACCGGCGTGGAGGAGCAGCCGCCGGGCGAGTTCCTGCCGGGCACCCGGATCGAGATCATCGACGCGGCCATCGAGCGCGGGCGCATCCGCCACGCGCTCTTCGACTTCGACGGCACCATCTCGCTCATCCGCCAGGGCTGGCAGGACGTGATGGTGCCCATGATGGTGGACGTTGATGGTGCCCATGATGGTGGACGTGCTCGCCGACCTTGGCACCGGCGAGTCGCGCGACGCTCTCTCGGCGCTCGTGCGCGAGTTCGTCGATCGCCTCACCGGCAAGCAGACCATCTACCAGATGATCGAGTTGGGAGAGCAGGTGCGCGAGCGCGGCGGCGAGCCGCTCGAGCCGCTCGCGTACAAGCACCGCTACCTTGAGCTGCTGTGGGAGCAGATCGAGCACCGGGTGGCGGGCCTGCGCGACGACGCCATCGACCCCGTGGACATGCGCGTGCCGGGGTCGCTGGCAATCGTGCAGAACCTGCGCGACCGCGGCGTGGCCTGCTACCTCGCCTCCGGCACCGACCGGCCGTACGTGCTCGACGAGGCGGACGCCGTCGGCGTCGCGGACTACTTTGAGGGCATCTACGGCGCCCTCGACGACTACGAGAGCTTCTCGAAGGCCATGGTCATCGAGATGATCATCGACGAGCACGACCTGCACGGCCCCGAGCTGGTCGGCTTCGGCGAC
>JALGUI010000732.1 GCA_029820915.1 Candidatus Zipacnadia bacterium
CCCACCGCCCGCGCGAGCCCTGCCCACGGCCTCGCCCGCGGCCTCGTGGACCGCGAGGAGGTCGTTGCCGTCCACGGTCATCCCGGGCATGCCGAACGACTCCGCGCGCGGGGCCAGGTCCTCGACCGCCCAGCCATCCGTCACCGGCGTGGTCGCCGCCCACAGGTTGTTCTCGCACACGTAGATCGCCGGCAGGCCCCACAGCGAGGCGAGGCCAAGCGACTCATGGAAGACCCCCTGCGCCGCCGCGCCCTCGCCGAGGAAGCACACGCTGACCTGATCGGTGCCGCGGTATTGCGCCGCGAAGGCCGGACCGAGCGCGAGCGGCGCGCCGCCGCCCACGATCCCGTTGCCGCCCAGCAGCCCGATCTCAGGCGCGAACATGTGCATCGACCCGCCGCGGCCCCGGCTGATGCCCGTGGCCTTCCCCAGCAGCTCCGCCATCATGGCGCGCAGGTCCGCGCCCTTGGCGATGGCGTGGCCGTGCCCGCGGTGGCTGCTCAGCACGTAGTCATCGTCGCGCAGGTTGGCGCACACGCCAACCGCCACGGCCTCCTGGCCCTCGTAGGAGTGCAGCGCGCCCAGGAACTCACCGATCGCAAGGCCCTCCTCGAACAGCTCCTGGGCCTTGAGCTCAAAGCGGCGGATGGTCAGCATCAGCCGCAGCATCTCGCGCGATCTGTCAGCCGGGATCTGCATCGCCGAACACCTCTCTTCGAGCGGGCGGCCCCGTAATGCGGCTGCGCCCGCGCGACAGCGGAACTGGTTGGAGGATGTTCGCTGCTGAGGGGGGTTTCCCTTTCGCCTCAGGCGCGGAGGCCGGGCGGCACGCGCAGGCCGTTGTCGTCAGGAGGGGCGAGCCGAGTCCCGTGCCGCCGACACTCGCGTCGGCGGACGTCGTTGTCGTCGGCCGTTGCCGTTGTGCCCCTCGCGCCCTCGCCATGAGACTGCCTCGCAGTCTCCGGGCGGCGCGCAGCGCCGCTGTCGTTGCCGCTCGCCGTCAAGCGCCCCCCAAGCTCCCCGGCACGCGCAGGCCGTTGTCGTCAGGAGGGGCGGCATTCCCAGGCCGCCCGGCCTTTGCCGTTGTGCCCCTCGCGCCCTCGCCATGAGACTGCCTCGCAGTCTCCGGGCGGCGCGCAGCGCCGCTGTCCTTGCCGTTCGGCGTCAAGCGCCCCGCAAACTCGCCGGCACTCTCAATCCGTGCGCTCGCAGGAGAGCGTCATCCGCCAGCAGCTCGCGCGTCGGGCCCAGCGCATGCACGCGCCCGGCATCGAGGATCGCGACCTCGTCGGCAAGCTGCAGCACCATCTCGAGGTCGTGGCCGGCGATGATCTTCGCCTGCGGCAGGCCCGCCAGCAGCTCGATGATCGCCTCCCGGCCCTCGGGGTCGAGGGCCATCACCGGTTCGTCGAGGACCAGCACCTCGGGCTCCATGGCCAGGGCCGTCGCCAGCGCGACCCGGCGCATCTGCCCGGCCGACAGGTGGTGGGGCGGCCGCTGTGCCAGCTCCGCCGCGCCGACCGACCGCAGCACGGCCGTCGCCCGCTCGCGTGCCTCGTCCGGCTTCAGCCCCAGGTTCAGCGGCCCGAAGGACACGTCCTCGAGCACGGTGGGCATGAAGAGCTGGTCCTCGGGGTGCTCGAACACCAGCCCGACGGTGGCGCGCAGCTCGTCGGCCGGCCAGTCCTCGACCGGCCTGCCCTTCACGCGCACCGCGCCCGTGCCGTGCAGGATGCCGTTGAGGTGCAGCAGCAGCGTGGACTTGCCCGCGCCATTGCGGCCGACCAGCGCGAGCGAACGACCATCCTCCAGCGCCAGCGAGGCACCCTGCAGGGCCTGGGTGCCGTCGGGCCAGGCGAAGCGCAGGTCGATGACCTCGACCAGACTCATCTTCCCACGCCCATCCAGAACAGCGCCGCGGCTGCGGCAACGAAGAGCGCGCCCGCCGCCACGTGCGAGGTGGGGGCCTGCTCGCCGGTCAGCACCGGCATGCGGCCGCGGTAGCCGCG
>JALGUI010000733.1 GCA_029820915.1 Candidatus Zipacnadia bacterium
TCGATGCCCAGGCGGTGACCGTGGCGCCGGGCGCGGCGCTGGACGCCGAGGGCGACCTGCCGGTCTTCGGCGCGGCGGCGCCGCTACAGCTTGCCGGCGGCGACCGCGCGCTCCTGCAGTACGCCGACGGCTCGGTGGCGGCGGCGGCGCGGACCATCGGCGAGGGGGAGGTCTACTTCTTCGGCTTCGACCCGATGCACCAGAGGGCGCTGGGGGCGGAGCCGTGGACGAACTTCTGGCGGGCGTTCCACGCCTCGATGGGCGAGGGCGTCGATCTGCCCATCTGGCGCTTCACCCTCCCGCTGCCCGCCGAGGCCACCATCGAGCCGCCGGTGTCTGACCGGGAACTACGTGGTCTGGGACACCAACGAGATGATACCGATGGCGAACCTCGAGATCGCGGGGACCTACAGCTACTCAGTCGCGCCCGACTACGGCCGCGACCAGGGCGGAACCGCCGACATCTCCTTCGCCGAGGGCGACCTGATGGACCGGCGCAGCGCCGCCGACCACAACGACGAGGACTACACCGCGCATCTGCAGAAGTTCGCGGTCGGCTGGAAGACACTGGAGCCGGTCACCATCGAGTTCGACCTGGGCGCCCCATACGCGCTTGACCGCATCTGGCTGCTGTTCAACGGCCAGCTTCCGGACATGACGGCGTCCGGCCTGGTCGATGGTCAGTGGCGCGCGCTGGGGAGCGCCGAGAAGCGCTCGGTGACCGACGCGAGCGACTTCCCGGAGGTCGTGATCGACCTCGACGACGACGCTCCGCCCGTGCAGCAACTTCGTATCGACCTGGGCGAGCGCGACGAGGGGCAGCGGCTCATCATCCCCGAGATCGAGATCTGGAGCCACGCAGACTGAGCAGCACACGCCACGAACCGACAGTCGGAGGTGTGCCACGCATGAAGGCCGGTCGCGAAGAGCTCATGGAGATCGTTGATGTCTGGGGCTATTCCGAGGAAGCGCAGGCGAAGATCCGCGCCATCCTCGAGAGCGAGGACCCGCCCCCGCCGCACCTGTTCCGCTACTACGGGCCGCTGGAGGGCAAGGGGAAGGTCTGGCAGGCCGAGCGGCTGTTCGAGGAGACGATCGGCACGACGCACGCGCTCGCCGTCAACTCGGGAACCTCGGCGCTGATGTCGGCCGTCGCCGCCGCCGGGATCGGCCCTGGTGACGAGGTGATCGTGCCCGGCTACACCTTCTTTGCGTCCGCCTCGATCGTCGTCGCCTCGCGCGCTATCCCCGTGATCACCGAGGTCAACGACTCGCTGAACCTCGACCCTGAGGACGTCAGGCGCCGGCTGACCCCGCAGACCAGGGCGATTATCGCGGTGCACATGAAGGGCATGCCCGCCGACATGGCCGAGATCATGGCTATCGCGGCCGAGCATGACCTGATCGTCATCGAGGACGTGGCGCAGGCGTGCGGAGGGTCCTACGGCGGGAAGATGCTGGGCACCATCGGCGACCTCGGCGCATTCAGCTTCGACTTCTACAAGGTCGCGCAATCGGGCGAGGGTGGCTTCGTCGCCACCGACGACGTGTTCCTGAACATGCGCGCGCAGAGCTGGCACGACACGGCCGCCTGCTGGCGGCCCGACCGCTACGCCGCCGAGCGGAGCGAGGGCGAGCTGTTCTGCGGCGAGAACTACCGCATGAGCGAGATGCAGGGCGCGGTGGCGCTGGTGCAGGTCCGCAAGCTCTCCGGCTACGTGTCGCGGCTGCAGGCGGCCAAGCGCAAGGTCCGCGACCGGATCGAGGAGCGCGACGGCTTCGCGCTGCGCCGCCGGCCCGACCCGGCGGGCGACGCGAGCACCGCGCTGGTGATGTTCGGCCCGTCGCCGGAGGGCGCGATGGCGATCATGGCGGCCATGGGCGAGCGCGGCGTGGGCGCCGGAGGGCGCTTCGACCAGACCGTGCGCGACTGGCACGTCTACAACTTCTGGGAGCACATCCTCGAACAGAAGACCGTGACCGAGGAAGGCTGCCCCTTCACCTGCCCGTACTACCAGGGCACGCTGCCGGAGTACAGTCCGGAGATGTGCCCGAACACGCTCGACCTGCTCGGGCGGTCGATCCACCTCGGCGTCTCAGAGGACTGGACCGACGAGGATGGCGAGCGCATCGCCGACGCCATCAACGGTGCGGTCGCGGAGGTGATGGGGTAGGCCAGGCGAACGGCTGCCTCACCCCCCTGACTGCTATCATACGGTTGTCGTTCGCGGTGGCGCATGGTCACGTGCGCCGACCGTTGCCGCCAATCGTGCCGGAGGGGCCGTCCTGAGCGGCGACTGCGAAGCAGTCGGCACGAAGTCGGCCCGGCCGCTTGTCGTGTCGCCGGAGAGGTCAGCGTGGGTCGCGGGCCGACTTCGCCCCGCTCCTTCGGAGCGGCCCTCAGGCGGCCCCTCCGTACGACACACGCCACCGTTGCCCGGCCGTTCGCCGTTGCCGTCGGTCGTGCCGTTCAGGAGGGGCGGGCTTCCTTGCCCGCCCGCGTCGTTCGCCGTCGCCGTCCGCCGTGCCGGAGGGGCCGTCCTGAGCGGCGACTGCGAAGCAGTCGCACGAAGTCGGCCCGGTCGTTTGCCGTTCTGCGCGGGCCGACTTCGCGCCGACCGCTGCGCGACGGGCGCTCACGCGGCCCCTCCCTGTTGGCCGCCAGGTCATCCTCAAGCCACGCGATCTCCCCGGCCCAGTAGTCATCCTGGCGCAGCTCGGGCTTGCCGGCCGGGCCCGTGCGCGGCGGCGTGCGCGGCGAGGGCAGCCAGCTCACCGCCGGACAACTCGGGCACGTGGCGGCGGAGGTAGCTGTCGGAGAACAGCCCGTGGTTGGCGTGCGGCCCGTCGGGCATCGGAACTCCCCCTGCGACGACGGCGGACAAGCAGGAAGGCCTCTCCCACGAACGACAGCAGAGGGTTCATCGGGGGAGCGGTCGGGGCCTTCGTGCGATGAGGGCGCGAGCCGCGCGCTACCCCCCACACTCCTACGGCCCCACCTCGTTGTTCCCCTCACATATCTCCGCTACCGCCGCGCCGTAGTCCACCACCACCCGCCAGCCGGTGGCGTCCGCGGGGACGCCGGTCAGCTCGTACTCGACGCGCTCCGGCTGCAGGTCGTCGCCGATGCCCGGGATGTCCGTGAGCG
>JALGUI010000734.1 GCA_029820915.1 Candidatus Zipacnadia bacterium
GGACCACGACGAGCTGATCTTCTGCGCCTGGTACGCGTGGGACTTCCAGCCGGTCGCGAACTGGGGCCTGCGCATGCTTGAGAAGATGGGCGTGGACACGTACGTCTCGCTGCCCGGCGCGTGGCGGGCCGAGAACGCGGCGTACGCGAACATGCGCCACGGCCCCGAGAACGTCGAGCGCGTCATCCCGAGTAATGCCGACGACTCGCTGGTGCGCGAGCCTTGCCTCACCGACCCGGAGTACCGCGCGCAGGTCGCCGAGCGCGTGTCACGGATGGCCGCCGAGGTGCGGCCTTTCGGGGTGCTCGAATGGTCGCTGGGCGATGAGTCCTCGCTGGGCCGCCGGGATTACTGCCACTCGCCGACCTGTCTGGCCGAGTTCCGGCGCTGGCTGCAGCGGGGCTTCCCGACCATCGACGACCTCAACGCAAGCTGGGGCGCCGACTTCGCCGGCTGGGACGACGTCGCGCCCGCGACGCGCACGGAGATCGAGGGGCGCGAGCACCTGGGCCAGTGGCTCGACCACCGGCGGTACATGGAGTGGCTGTTCGCCGACATGGAGTGGCTGTTCGCCGACTACCACGCGTGGCTGAAGGACCTGATCGTCGAGCAGATCCCGGACGCGCGCGTCGGAATCTCGGGCACGCCGCGGCCCAACGCGTACTCGGGCCACGACTGGTGGCTGCTCATGCAGGAGTCACTGACGCACCTGTCGGGGTACGGCGGTGTGCAGCGCGAGCTGCAGCGCTCGTTCATGCGGCCGGGCACCTTCTACTCGACCTTCCTGGGCTACGACTATAATGACAACAACGAGCAGCGCGCGCGCTACGCGCCGTGGGACCTGCTGCTGCACGACGCGAGCGGCATCAACTACTACACGCTGGTCTCGAACACGCTCAACTGCCCGCTGGTACGCCCGGACGGGAGCCTCGCCCATCACGCCGAGTGGTTCTTCGCGGAGGTCGCGGAGCTCAAGCGAGGCGCGGGCCGGCTGCTGATCGCGGGCGAGTACGAGAGCGATGGCATCGCCATCCACTACTCGCCGCCCAGCGTGCATTGCGCCCATGCCACGGGCCTGTTCGAACCCAGCAACCAGCTCCGCAACTGGCAGAGCAACGTGACCAACATCGGTCGCATCCTGCAGCAGCTCCACCTGCAGTTCGACTTCATCCACGAGGACCAGATGGCCGCGGGGGCGCTGGCCGACTACCGCGTGCTGATCCTGCCGTGGTCGTCGGCCATCAGCGAGGCGGAGGCGCAGGCCATCCGCGCGTTCGTCGAGGCGGGCGGCACGGTCATCGCCGACTGCTACTGCGGAGTGCGCGACGACCACGGCCACGCGCGTGCGATGCTCGACGACCTGTTCGGCGTCCGCCAGCCGCTCGGTCCGCCCGAGCTGGCGCATGCGACGCTCATCATGGACGAGGGCGCCGGCCTGGGCGTTACGAGCGTGCCGGTGGCGTCGGGCAGTGCGGGCCTGGAGCTTGCCGGCGGCGACGCGGCGGGTCGCATCGGCGACGCGCCGGCGCTGATCGCGCGGGACGTGGGCGCGGGCACCGCGGTCTTCCTGAACTGCGCGTTCAGCAACTACCTGCAGGTGCGGGAAACCGGCGCGGCGGGCGAGACGCAGGAGGAGACGCAGTCGCCCGAGGCGGTAACGCAGCCCATTCGGAGGCTCGTGCTGGGCCTGCTCGCGAAGGCAGGCGTTGAGCCGCCGGTGCGCGTCGAGGCCGGGGGCGCGGAGCCGCAGCTCGAGGTGTCGCGGCTGGCGCTGGGCGAGATCGAGCTGATCGGCGTGCTGCGCTCGATCGGCGCGGGCGCCGTAGATCGGGAGGATGCGCCGGCGTACACCCTGACGCTGCCTGAGGCGCGCCACGTCTACGATGCGCGCGCCGCGAAGTACCTGGGCGAGACCGACAGGATCGAGGGCGAGGCGCCGCGCGGGGTCGCGCGCCTCTATGCGCTGTTGCCCTACCGCGTGACGGGGCTCGGCGCGACCGGCCCGGCGGCGGCGCAGGTGGGCGACGCGGTCGAGGTGACGCTGGCGGTGCAGGCCGCGGGCGGGGAGCCCGGCGCGCACGTGATCCACGTGGACGTGCGCGGGCCCGGCGAGGAGACGCAGGAGCGGTACTGGTACGCGCGGAACCTGACCGCCGAGGGCGGGCGGGCGACCTTCGTCCTGCCGCTGGCGGACAGCGACCCGGCGGGCGAGTGGACGATCGTGGCGCGGGATGTGATCTCGGGCGCGGAGGCGGAGCACACGGTGACGGTTGGGGGGTAGAGCGAACGGCGACGGCGCGGGGAGGGCTCTTTCTTCGAAAGAAGCCGCCCTCCCCGGACCCCTCCCGCAAAGAACGTCGCATGGCGTCCTCGGGGAGCGGGAGGCCTGCGGGCGGGTGGCGCGCAGGCGCGGGACGGCCAACGGCTCGCGCCGCACCGTGGCGCCGCGGCGCGCCTTCGGCGCAC
>JALGUI010000735.1:0-339 GCA_029820915.1 Candidatus Zipacnadia bacterium
GCCAGCACGCGCGCCAACTCCCGCTTGCCGCGCGGATCGAGGTCGGTCGTCGGCTCGTCGAGCACCACCACCGAAGGCTCGGGCGCGAGCACCGCCGCCAGCGCCAGCCGCTGCTTCTGCCCCCCCGACAGCGTGGCTGGGTCGCGCCCGCGCAGCTCGGTCAGGCCCACCAGCTCGAGCATCTCGGCCACGCGGCGCCGCATCTGCTCGCGGGGCATCCGGGCATTCTCGAGCCCGAAGGCCACCTCGCGCTCCACGTCGCTGGCCAGCAGTTGCGCCTCGAAGTCCTGGAAGAGCACGCCGACCCGCTTCGCCACCTCGTAGACGGGGCTGCCGCCG
>JALGUI010000735.1:359-2626 GCA_029820915.1 Candidatus Zipacnadia bacterium
CGCCTCGCCGCCGACGCGCACCTCACCGGCGAACTCGCCCGGCTGCATGGCGGGGATGACCCCGTTGAGGCACCGGCAGAGCGTGGACTTGCCGGCGCCCGTGCGGCCCATGAGGTACGCCGGTTTGCCCGCGTCCAGGCGCAGGGACACCTCCCGCAGCGCGGGCCCATCGGCGCCGCGGTAGGTGAAGCTGAGGCTCCGGGCCTCGACCGCCTCGCCCAGGGCGACGGTCACGCCTCGTCACTCCCGCTTGGCGCATGTGGCTCGCCGCTGGATTCCTGCGAGAGTTCCGACGGCTGCTCCACAGCACCGCGCCCACGATGATGCCGACCGACCCGAATCCGCCGATCAGCACCTGGGGCGCGAGGATGCTCTTGCCCTCGGGCACGCCCAGCCCCGTGGCCAGGCTCGTGGCGAGCGCCACGAAGACAGCCGCGAGCAGCCCCAGGCCCGCGCCGATCCAGGTCAGCACCATGCCCGCCCAGCCGATCTGCCCGGAGGCGTACTCGCCGGGGTCGAGGATGTCCTGGTAGAGCAGCCCGAAGGAACGCGCCAGCGGGTAGAGGATGGGCAGCAGGATGACGGCGACGATGGTGCCGATGACGGCGTTGTTGAGGGAGATGGCGACAGTCAGGGCGGAGTAGGGCAGCAGGCCCAGGGCCGCCACGCCGAAGCCGATGGTCACTGCACAGCACAGCCCACCCGCCACCGCGCAAACGATCATTGAGGGAAGATTGCCCGGGGAGCCATCGGCCGGGCGGTCACCACGCAGCACCCGCCACATACGATAGGGGACGTAGGCCAGCAGGAAATTGCCGACGAGCCCGAAGATGCTCCCGGGCCCCAACATGCCGCCGAAGATGTCGCCGACCAGGTTGCCGAAGGCCGAGCCCCACGCCGCCGCCGGACCGAACAGCAGCCCGCAGACCACGGGGATGCCCGCTGCCGGGCGGATCTCGGTGAAGCCCGGGATGAGCGTGGCGATCTTGAAGGGAAGCAGGATCGCCACGTAGGCCGCGCCCGTCAGCGCCACCAGCACGACCATCTTGGTGTGCCGCCACATCACGATCGCATCGCGCACTCGTGACACCTCCCGTGATTGGACTTGCTGCGGCACAGTTCGCCCCGGCTGTCATGCTCCCTCCCTCGGCGCACCTGGCGCTGTGGCGTCGGCGCCCCCGCCGGCGCGTAGGCCGTACCGGTCCGGACGACAGGCGCCCTCGCCTGTCGGCCGCCCGCAGGGCGGCGGCCGTTGGCCAGCGGCACTGGAGGTGTCTGCGCGGACAAACGGCGTCCAGGCGAGGGCGCCTGGACTCCCGCTGCGGACACGCTGGCTCGCCGAATCGATCACCACGAAGGGTTGCGGCCCGCCGGGACGAAGAAGCCCGCGAGCCACACACAAGCGCCGTGCCTGGGAGGCCGCCCTGATGAGCGAGCAGCGCCCCAACATCATCCTGTTCACCACCGACCAGCACCGCGGCGACTACATCGGCCTGGCCGGACACCCCGTCATCGAGACCCCCAACCTCGACGCGTGGGTCAACGACGGCCTGTACTTCCGGAACGCGTACTCCGAGATCCCCTCGACCACCGGCGCGCGCCGCATGATGCACCTCGGCCAGGGCTCCTACGACTCCGGCGTGATCGGCTACGCCGGCGGTCAGTGGGATGAGACCAACTCGCTGCCGACGGTGCTCGCGCGCGCGGGCTACCACTGCTTCAGCGCCGGGTGGCGCAACATGCACCCGCGCCGGGCGCTCTTCGGCTACCACCACGCGGTGATCCACGACCTGCGGCCCGGCGTCGATGACTACATGGAGTGGCTGGAGCGCGAGCTCGGGCCGGGCGCGCATGAGCGCGGGCATGGCTGCGACGCCAACGGCTGGCTGGCGCGTCCGTGGCACCTGGACGAGCGCTACCACCCGACCGTCTGGACCACGGACGTGGCGCTGGAGCTGATCGAGAAGCGCGACCCGACCAAGCCCTTCTTCCTGTGGTGCTCGCACCTGCGCCCGCACTCGCCCTACGATCCGCCGCGGTTCTTCTGGGATACGTACATCGACCGCGAGCTGCCGCCCACGCCCATCGGCGACTGGGCCGACCGCCACGCCCAGGAGAGCGTGCCTCCGCTCCGCACCGCCTGGGAGGGGAGGCTCACCGATCTGCAGACCCAGCGCTGTCGCGCCGGCTACATGGGCTGCATCACGCAGATCGACTACGAGCTGGGGCGCATGGAGGAGATGCTGGGCCGCATCGAGGGCGTGGAC
>JALGUI010000736.1 GCA_029820915.1 Candidatus Zipacnadia bacterium
CTCCTCGCCCATCATGCTCAGCACCGTGGGCATGATGTCCTGGTGCTGCACGAAGCCGCCCACGCGCGTTCCCGCGCCCTCCCCGCCGGGGTGGCGGACGAGCAGCGGCACCTGCGTGACCTGGTTGCGCAGGCGGTCCCCGGCCTTGTGGATCTCGCCCTGCTCGCCCATCATGCAGCCGTGGTCTGACGTGAACACGATCAGCGTGTCGTCGAGCAGGTCCTCGTCCGCGACGGTGTCCAGCAGGCGGCCGACCCACTTGTCCACCATGCTGCACTCGCCCGCGTACCCGGCCTTCACGCAGCGGAAGTCCTCCTCGCTCATCTTGTCCATGCGCCCCGGCGGGAAGGCCGACTTGTAGGGGTCGAAGTTGGGGTCATACTTTCGCCCGAACTCCGGCATCGGGTCCCAGGGCTCGTGCGGGGTCCCAGGGCTCGTGCGGGTCGAAGCAGTCGATCCACATGAAGAACGGGTAGTCGCCCCGGAAGCCGCGCACCCAGTCGGACGCCTTCGTCATCACGCGCCCGACCAGGCTGTCGGCGTCGCTCTTCCACTGCACCCGGCCATTGATGTGCTGCGCCAGCCAGTGGCGCGGGTCCTGCGGGCCGCCGCTCCAGCTCGTGACCGTCGGCCAGACGTCCTTGACGCGCTCGAGGTCCCGCCAGTTGTACCTGTCGTCCTCGACCCCGCGCACCCAGTACCAGTACTCGAAGCCGCGGTGGAAGTTCTTCCCCGGCTTCATCATGTGGTAGACGTCGGTCACCATGCAGGTCGCGTAACCCTGCGCAAGCAGATGCTCGGCCAGCGTGACGTCCTCGTAGAACAGCGGGTGCCAGCCGGGCACGGTGACCTTGTCGCTGTGCTGGGCGTGGTGCTCGAAGGGGACGATGCGCCGGCCGGTGATCATCACCCGCCGGGCCGGCAGCGTGGGCAGGCCCTCACCGAATGCCTGCTCGTACAGCGCCGACTCCTTCGCCAGCGCGTCGAGGTTCGGCGTCTCGATCCAGTCGTTGCCGTAGCATCCCAGGTAGTCCCACCTGAAGGTGTCCGAGCAGATGAGCAGCAGGTTCATGGCATCGGCTCCCTCTCTCAGGCTATCAGGCATCGTCCGGCCGCAGCAGGCCGGCACGCACGGCCGCCGCGTAGAAGCGAGCTACCGGCAGGAACTCCGCCGCGAAGGCCTTTGGGCCCGGCCCCCGCGGATCGATCACAGCATCGCCGTCGCTGTACTTCGCCCCCGACCATCCCTGCGCTTCCGCGTCCAGGCTCAGATCGAAGGATGTCATCCCGGCTCGCAGGTACTTCACGTCTCCGGTTAGCTCCCAGGCGTGGGCCAGGCCCTGCAACACCTGGGTCCCCGCCCCGCGCCGCTGCAGGCTCGGCAGCTCCTTGTAGTAGAACCGCCCATCCGGCATCAGGCAGTGCTCGATCAAGTCGTCCATGGCGTGCACGACCATCCGGGCAATCCGTTCCTCGGGGCGAACGCGATAGTGGCACATCAGGCCATTCGCCGCGACCGTGATCATGAACGGGACGCGCACCAGGGTATGGTCCGTGTACGGCGACAGCCACGTCCCGTGCTCGTCCATCCAGGCCTCGAAGTGATCGACGATGCGCTCCGCCGGCGCCAGCCAGCTCTCATCGTGGGTCTCCTCGTACAGCGCGACGAGCGTGCGGAGACCCCAGCCGGTCTCGCGCGCCGAAAAGGCGCCCGTGCCGCGCTCCATCAGGCGCTCGAGGTGACGCAGCACGTTGCGCCCAATACCGAGCGCCGTGTCCAGCGCGAACGGGTCTCCCGTCTGGTGGTAGTAGTCGAGGATGCCCTCGACCCACTCGTGCGATATGGTCACGCCGCCGGTTGCATGCCGCGCGGAATGCGCGATCATGCCCTGATGGCGCAGAGGGTCATCGCTGTCGTGGCAGGTGTCGATCTCCATCCAGTGTTCGGCGGAAACCAGGAGGTAGTCAAGCATGCGCCGCTCGCCGGTGCGCGCGTACATCAGAAGCGCCGCTCGCGGCAGGTCGTACTCGAGGTTGCACCACACCAGCTCGCCCCGCCCGCGCCCCTGGTCGGTGTAGCCTCGCTCCGGGCCATCTCCCCAGTGGAGCATCCCGAAGGCACGCGTGCGCCGGTCGGCGAGGTCGATCAGCGTGCGCTCAACTCGCGCCACGGGCTCGTCCACGAACACGTCCGGCACCACCCCCGCGCGCCGGTACACCGCCGGCGGCAGCACCGGCCGATCGGGCATCTGGTACTGCAGGGCGCGCACGATCAGGCCCTCGAGTGGCTCATCGCCGTCGTGGCAATGAAGCAGGAAGCGGTGGC
>JALGUI010000737.1 GCA_029820915.1 Candidatus Zipacnadia bacterium
GCGCCCGTACATCTGCGCCAGGCGCGGCTTGAGGAACTCGCGCCAGATCGGCGTGCCCATGATGAGGCCCTGCTGGGCGCCGAAGTCATCGCCGAAGCGGATGGCGTCGATGGGCAGCTCGGCGAGGCGGTCCACCAGCTCCAGGTGCATCCGCATCAGCGCCTCGAACAGCTCGTGAGCGAACTCCGGGTGCAACCGGAAGTCCACCAGGATGTCCTCCATGCCACGCAGCGCCCAGGCGCGCTCGAAAAAGAGCATCCCGAGGCCCACGGTGCGGTAGCGGTCATGCGGCCCGTTGAACGCCTCCCGCATGCGCGCGAGTTCGTCCTCGGCCAACAGAGCGGGGAACTCGTAGCCCTCGAGGGTCGTAGCCCTCGAGGGTCGGCTCCTTGAGCGGCACCTCGACGCTGTGCCAGGCGCCGGGGCCGGGCGCGTCTTCCCAGATGACGCCGAAGCTGTCGCTCCACCTGCCCTCGCCCAGCTCCTCGTCACGCCACTGCACGCCCGCGCCCTGGACGAAGCCCTGGATGCGCGCGCGCCAGTCCTCGGAGCCGTAGTGCTCGGTGAGGCGCTGCACGACCTCGGGGTCGATGGAGATGACGTAGGGAACGTAGTCCGTCTCTTCGTGGCGGATGGCGGCGACTATGCGGTCGCGCGGGGTCATGGGCTATCACCGGTTGATCGAGGGGTACACGCCAACACGCCCGCGGGCGGTGGTCGCCCGCGGGCAGCATCACGCGCGTGCTGGGTCAGTTGGTCCGGTGCCGGGCCTTGAGCGCCGCGCGGATCGTGCGGTACAGCAACTCCACCTCGAAGGGCTTCGTGAGCGTCGCGAAGGCCCCGGCGATCTCCGGCGCATCGGTGTCGCCGGTGGTGACGATCACGGGCACGTTCGCGAGGGCGGGCTCGGCCCCCATCTGGTCCAGCAGGTCCTGTCCCGACATGCCCGGCATCCACAGGTCCACGAGCATCGCGTCGGGCGGCTGCCTGCGCGCCATGTCGAGCGCCTGCTCGCCGCTGTGCGATGCCGAGACCTCGAAGCCGCGCCGGCCGAGGACGATGCGCAGCAGGGAGGTGATCTGCGGATCATCGTCCACAACGAGAAGATGGGAGCCGCACATGTCCAGATCACGTCCGGCGGATGATGGTAGCGACTCATCCTCGGGACGCCCAAGCACAACCCACCCCCGGCCGCGCTCCGGCGTCCTGACTCAGAGTCTACCCAGCATCACCCGAGATTAACCTCTCGCGCAGCTCATGCCACTGCGCGTCCGTGAGCGAATGTGGCAGATCGACGCGCCGGCCCTCGTAGGCGGACTGCAGCGCGCCGGTCAAGCTGTCGAAGCCGTTCTTCGCGACGTCGAAGCGGTTCAGGTGCGGCTCGCCGCCGTCCAGCCAGTCCGCCACGGCCTGCTGGAAGTCGCGCTGGCCGTCGCGCTGCTGGGTGTCCCAACTGCTCTCACCGTGCACCGGCTCGGCCATCCCCTCGGCCTGGTACCACCAGCCCGCGTTCTGCGTGACGTAGACGCGGCCCTTCGTGCCCAGGATGTCGAAGTGCAGGTGCATCCAGAAGTTCTCCTCGTCCGGCGTCCCCAGCGCCTCGGTGTCGCAGTCGAACAGCACCCGGATGCCGCCGGGGAACCAGTACTCGGCGAAGGTGTGCTCCGGCGCGCGATGATACGCCTTGTAGCCTGTCTCGTCTATCCCGTACGCCATCGCCCACACCGACTCGGGGGCCACGTCGCCCAGCAACTGGAGCAGCAGGTCCATCATGTGCGGACCCATGCTCATCAGGTTCCCCTTGGCGCCGGCGCGAATCAGGTAGACCTCGCCGATCTCCTCGAGCATCACGCGGCGGATGTGGCCGTCGCGGAACTGCGGGAAGTAGCGGCGCTGGCAGTTGACGATCATCTTCATGCCCGACTCGTCGCGGACGCGCGCCAGCCCGACCATCTCCGAGGGCAGCACCGCGATGGGCTTCTCGATGATCGCCGCCTGCACGCCCGCGCTCGCCGCGCACTCGGCCTCCCACACGCGCCTGGCGGGCTGGGTGACCACGTGCACGATGTCGGGCTCCATCTCGCGCAGCGCAGTCTCGTAGTCCGTGTAGGCGCCCTCGATGCCATAGGTGGTCGTGAACTCCTCGAGCCTCTCCTCGTCCAGGTCGCAGGCCGCGACCAGCTCCATGCGCTCGAGTTCCGGATAGACCTCAGCGTGTGCGCGGGCGCGCGGCCCGCACCCCAGGATCAGCGATCGGTA
>JALGUI010000738.1 GCA_029820915.1 Candidatus Zipacnadia bacterium
ACGTCGTCCCGCGCGAGATAGACGGTCACTCCCGCCAGCCCGTCGTCGCGCGCCTCGGGCTCGATCTCCTCGCAGGCGAGCAGGTCGAAGAGGTGCTCGCCATCGGCCAGACTGACCGCCAGCGTCGTGCCCTCGAAGGTGTGGCCGGTCGCGTTGTAGAGGTGGTAGATGGTCCTGCCATCGCCGGCGAAGCGGTTGACGTAGACGTACCGCGCGTTGCCGGGCGTGACCAGCAGCGGATAGGCCTCGCCGAGCTGGTAGGTGTCCTCGCTCTCGGACAGGATCGTGTAGTAGGCGGGCGGGTAGTAGCGGCCGAAGGACTCGACGGCGTTCCAGAACTTCTTGCGGTCCTTCACGTCCGCGCTACGATGATCGAGCTCGTAGGCCTTGCATTCGCGGAAGTAGAAGCGCTGGATGTTGCACTCCAGCGGGCGCAGCGGCGAGGCCAGCACCGTGTAGTCATAGGTGATGCAGCCGTCGATGTACTGCATCAGGTAGTCGTAGCCGGGGTGCTCGGTGGTGAGCACCAGGTCCGGCCGCACCTCGTCCATCGCCTCATGCACCATGCGGCAGGTCTCGGCCACCGCCTTCTGCCACTGCGTGATGCCGAACTCGGCATAGGTGTGATTGTGGGTCTCATCGTAACAGGCCCAGCCGCGGTGCCCGTACTCGTCGAGGCGGATGCCGTCGGCGCCGGTCTCGCGCATCACCCGGCCCATCTCCTCCGCCACCCACTCACGCACCGCGGGCAGGTCGTGGCACGGGTTCCAGACCAGGTAGCCGCGCGTCTTCTCGCCGTCGGTGCCGACGACGCCCCACTCCTCGCCATGGGCCTGGCCGGTCTCGCAGGCGTCGTCGAGTCGGAACGGGTCGGTGTACAGGGTCACCAGATCGGCGCCCAGCTCGCGGTAGGTCTCGATGGCCTCCCGGAAGGCGGGCAGGCCGCCGAAGCGCTCGTTGTACCCGCGGTAGTCGCCCGGCTGGTTGTTCCACATCTTCCTCCCGGTCACCGGGTCCTCGGGCATGTAGCCCTCCCAGCGCTTGATCTCGGCCTCGGTCATGACCGTCTCGAGCTGGTCCATGGGCGTGCTGAACGGCCCCAGCTCCGACCAGTCCCACCAGCTCATCAGCTCGATGCAGTCCGTTCGCGGCTTGATGATGTCCGTGCGGTACGCGCCGTCGCGGAACAGATAGCCGGTGCCCCAGCCCGCGGCGATCATGTTGCGCACGCTCCGCAGCCGCGAGGGGTAGGGCCGGAACTCCCACACCTCGTGCGCCCAGTCGGCGTAGCGCTGCATCGCCACGTGCCAGTCGCCGGGGTGCGCCGTCAGCACCGCCGGCTCGGGCGCGAAGGCCTCGCCCGGCCCGCGCGTGCGGCGCAGGTACTCCACGGCCAGACCGACACCCTCAACGTCCTCGAGGGAGTTCTCCCACTGGTACTCCTCGCGGACATTCGCGCCGGGCTGATGCGGCCGCTCCTCACCGCGTCCGGCGATGTACTTGCGCAGCGACAGGTTCTTGTGCCAGCCCTCGTCGTCATCGATGCGCAGGTACAGGCCCGCGCCCTTCGTGGGGGAGAAGATGTCCATGAGCTGGTAGAGGGCCTGGTGGTCGCCGTAGCCCGCACGGATGAGCGCCGGAGTATCCGCGATGATCCCGCCGCCCCACGGGTAGTAGTAGTAATCGTCCGCGGGCCCATCGGACAGCGCCAGTCCCGCCAGATGCGGGAAGGCGACCTTGAAGTCCAGCGGCACATCCCCCGCGTTGGTCACATTCAGCCCCAGCCGTAGCCCCTCCTCGTCGATGGTCGCCGTCAGCTCGGCGCGCAGGGCCGGCTCGGCCAGCTCCAGCGTCGCCACGAAGCCGCCCTCGACCGGCTCGACTCCCGCAAGCGTGAAGTCACGGCTGCCGGCGTAGCGCTCGCCATCGACCTCGACCACGAACAGCGCGATCTCCTCGGGCGCGCGCGCCATCTCGGCACTCACCAGCGCCATCTCGGCACTCACCAACTCATGGCGCAGCGATGCCAGGCGCAGCGCCTCGCCGAACTCGAAGCGAGCGGTCACGGTGCCGTTGCGCAGCTCGGCGACGCCACCCTCGATCGTGCACGACGGCGGGCGCGGCGGGGCCGGGGGAGGCGCCGGGGCGATCTCCGGAGCCATGTCGATCTGTTCCGGCGCCGGGTGGTAGCTCATCGTTGCGTCGAGCGTGATGCTGCGCACGATCACCGGCTCGCCGCCTGCGGTGACGGCCAGGCCCGATGTGCGCTGCGCCCGGTTCGCGGGCAGCGTCTGGGTGAAGGTGCCGGCGCCCACGATCGCCTCGAGCGGCTCGCCGCCCTCGCCGAGCCACGCGAACTGCACGGCGCCCTTGGCCTCGACCGTCGCCTCCGCCGGCGCCAGCGTGTCGAGCACGCGCGGCCGCCACTCCACGCGCCCGCTCTCGCCCGGCGCCAGCCGCAGGCCCTCAGGCGTCTGCTCGGCGCCGCGCGCGCCGGCGTAGAGGATGACGCCCTCGGGGTCGTCGAGCGGCGGCGCCTGCCCCGGCCTCCACTGCGCTGTCATGCTCATCTCCCTGCCGATCAGGTACAGCCGCACCATGTACTCACCGTTGCCGCCCGGGATGGTCAGCATCTCCTGCGTCCACGTCTCGCCGTCGAACATCACCGAGCTGTTGCCGCGCCGGACGCTGTTGTCGATGCCCAGGTAGAGGTAGTCGTCGTTCTCGTCGCTCGGGGCCTTGCGGAAGATAATCTCGTTCGGCCCGCGCACGAACTCGTCGCGCGCGATGACGAAGTCGTACCAGTCCAGCACCATGCTCTTGCCCTCGTCGTAGGTCGGGGCGCCGCAGTCTGTCGGGTAGGTGTGGACGGTCCCGTTGACGACCACCTCGAGGGCCTCGTCCAGGCCGTCGGCCTCCGGGTTGTCGTGCCAGGAGTAGTCGCGCACCACCAGGTAGGCCGACAG
>JALGUI010000739.1 GCA_029820915.1 Candidatus Zipacnadia bacterium
CGGCGGCGCGCTGCACCGCTCGGCGACACTGACGCTCATGCCCGGCGACCTCACGCGCTACGTCGCGGGCGAACTGGACCTCCCGGTGCTCGCGCGGTAGCGCAGCCACCGGCACGTCTCAGTCGCTGCCGATGGATCTGCGAAGCGCGTACATGACAAGGGCCCGGCGATGGCACCGGGCCCTGGCCTGCCTTCGCTGCGAGCGTGCCGGCTGCTAGGCATCTTCGACCGGGACTTGCTTCCCGACGTCCTCGGCAAGCTCCTCGCCGGCGCCGGCGACATCCTCCTCGATGCGCTCGAAGCCGCCTCACCGAGGTCGCCGCGCAACTCCTCGCCGGTCTTGGGCGCCAGCAACAGAGCGGCAGCCGCCCCGATCACGGCGCCCATCGCCAGCGCGCCCATGACCGCCAACGCATCGCTCGCGCCACCGTCATCCCTCGCCATGGACACCCGCCTCCTCGTCTGATCGCGGTCTGAGCGACCGCGTGTGGTATGCTACTCGACCACTATCTTCGCGAAGTGGCGCCTGCCCACCTGCAAGACGTCGCCACCGTTCACCTCTACGTTCGCGGTCTCGTCCTGGATGCGCTGATCGTTGAGTCTCACGCCGCCTTGGCGGATCAGCCGCCGCGCCTCCGAGTTGGAGGACGCGCCGCCGCAGTCGGCCACGAGCTTGACGATCCAGATGCGGCCGTCCTCGAGGTCGCTTCGCCGGATCCGGTGCTCGGGCATGTCGGAGGGCAGCTCGCCCTTGCTGAAGACCGCCTCGAACTCCTCCTGCGCGCGCCGGGCGGCGTCGGGGTCGTGGTAGCGGGCGACGATGGTGCTGGCGAGCCGCTTCTTGGCCTCCATCGGGTGCAGCTCGCCCGACTGCATCTGTCGCTCGATCTGCTCCGCGCCGTCGAAGCCGACGTCGGTGAGCAGCGCGTAGTAGTGCGGTAGGACGACGTCGGGGATCGACATGAGCTTGCCGAACATCTCGCCGGGTGGCTCGGCGATGCCGACGTAGTTGCCCAGCGACTTGCTCATCTTCTCCGTGCCGTCGGTGCCCACCAGCAGCGTCCACGTCGCCGCCACCTGCGGCGCCATGCCGTAGGCGCGCATAATGTCGCGGCCGACCAGGAAGTTGAAGAGCTGGTCGGTGCCGCCGACCTCGACGTCGGCCTCGACGGCCACCGAGTCGTAGGCCTGGACCAGCGGATAGAGGAACTCGACGATCGAGATCGGGGTCTCGCTTCTCATGCGCGTGGCGAAGTCATCGCGCTCGAGCATGCGGGCAACGGTATAGCGCGCCGCGAGCTCGATGAGCCCGCGGCTGCCGAGGTTGTCGAGCCACTCGGAGTTGTAGCGGATCTCGCAGGCGTCGATGTCGAGGATCTTGCCGGCCTGCTCGGCGAAGGTTGCGGCGTTGCGCTCGATGTCCTCGGACGAGAGCATGGGCCGGGTCTTCGAGCGCCCGCTGGGGTCGCCGATGCGGCCGGTGAAGTCGCCGATGATGAAGATGACCTTGTGGCCCATGTCCTGGAAGCGGCGCAGGCGCATCATGGGGACGGAGTGGCCCAGGTGCAGGTCGGGCGCGGACGGGTCCGCCCCGTACTTGATGCGCAGCGGCCGGCCGAGCTTGAGTCTGTCCAGCAGCTCCTCGCGGGAGTGGACCTCGGACGCGTCGCCGACGAGATGTTCGAGTTGCTGTTCGGGGGTCATGGCTTCACTCCAGGGCCGGGCGAGAGGCGGTCAGTAGCCGAGCCGGTCCAGGGCGTCGGCCGCCTCCTCGTGCATCTCGGTATCTGGTTCGGTCAGGTTGACGGTGGCGGTGAACTCCGCTGCGGCCAGGTCGCGATCGCCGTTGTCCACGTGCACCCAGGCGAGTAGATAGTGCGCCTCGGCCACCGTCGGGTCGCGCAGGAGCAGCTCCTCGAGCACCTGGCGCGCGGCGCTCAGGTTGTCGTGCTCCCTGTGCATCCTCGCGACTTCGAGCAGGCCCGCCACGTCGTCCGCGACCGTCACCTCAGGTACGACCGGGACCTCGGTCGGCTCCTCGGCGGGCACAGGCTCCGGCGCGGCGTTGGGGTCGAATGACTCGACCGG
>JALGUI010000740.1 GCA_029820915.1 Candidatus Zipacnadia bacterium
GGGCAGGAGCGGGAGTTCGAGGTGACGGCGACCTGGGATGAGCCCCGCCTGTGGTGGCCGGACGACCCGCACATGTATCGCCTGGACACGTCCGTGGCGGCCGGCGAGGCGCAGAGTGACACGGTCGGCACGCGCTTCGGGTTCCGCGAGTTCCGCGCCGAGGGCGACCACTTCGTCCTCAACGAGACGCCGATGCACCTGTTCGCGGCGTCGTCGTGGCCGAACTCGGTGCCGATGGGCTGGTCGGGCCGAACTCGCGACCGCTGGCAGGCCACCAGGGTGTTGTTCGAGTCGCTGAGGGAGAGTGGGCACGACATCTACCGAGCCCACACCGAGCCGTGGAGCGATCTGCTGGCGGACCTGTGCGACGAGACCGGCCTGCTGCTGGTGACGGAGGGCGTGATGAGCTCGATCCCCGGGAAGTACAACTGGGGCCATCCCGAGATCATGGCGAACTTCGAGGAGTTCTTCCGCCTGTGGCCACGGCGGGAGATGAACCACCCGGCGCTGGTGATACGCAGCATCGAGAACGAGGTCGGCTACCTGCTGCAGGAGCGCATCATGGACGACGAGGAGACGATCTCACGCGTCCGCGACGGCTTCGTCGAGTGCGGGCGCATCGTGAAGGAGATCGACCCATCCCGCCTCATCATGTACGAGGGCAGCGGGCCGGAGTTCTACGAGGTCGCCGATGTGTACAACAACCACTACCCGGGCGACGAGTACCGCTGGGCGTGGTACCCCAACTCATCGTGGTGGCCGGGTCGGACGATGGACATCTACTTCACGCAGGACTGGATGTGGGATCGGCAGAAGCCGCTGTACATGGGCGAGTGGGGGTGGTTCCCCGGCGGGCAGGACAAGTTCGCCGCGTACATCGGGCCGGCGGTCTACCGGCCGGGGGCGACCCTCGGCTACGCCAAGTCGGTGCTGTGGGAGATGGGCCTGGCGGGGATGCGTTACTACGGCGTGTCGGCGACCTGCCCGTGGAACGCGCTCGAGGGCAGCCGCTTCGAGCGGTTCACGACCGACCGGCCGCGGCATCGGGTCGTGCGCGACGCCTTCGCGAAGCTGAAGGTGGCGATCCGGGAGCGCGGCAGCGTCTACTTCGCCGGCGACGAACTCACTCGCACCGTCTCCGCGTACAATGACACGATGCACCCGCGGGAGCTGTCGGCGCGATGGCGCGTGGTCGTCGATGGGCGAGAGGTCGATGCCGGGCGGTGGTCAGAGGTCGTCCCCCCCGCGGGCATCATGCGGCGGGTCATCACCGCCGATCTGCCCCGGGACATCGAGGGCGCGCGTGACGGCCGCTTCGAGGCGGCCCTGCGCGTGGATGACCGGGAGGTGTCCTCCGCCGACAGTCCGTTCCGGGTCTTCCCCCACATCACGCGCCGACACGCTCTCTCCGCCATGACGCTCGGCGTGCGTGCCACGACACTGCGCGGCCTGCGGGGGCTCGGGGTCACCGTCATCGAGGCCGAGGGCCTCGGCTCACTCGATGACACCTCGACGCCGCTGGTCCTTGGGCCACACACAGGCCTGACTGCAGACGATGCAGAGCCACTGCGGGACTTCGTCGAGCGCGGCGGGCAGCTCGTGGTCCTCGGCCAGATGAGTCAGCCCGACTGGCTGCCGCTGCCGGTCGAGCTGGTGACACAGGATCCGATGACGCGCTGCTTCGTTGCATGGCCGGACAGTCCGGTGCTCGCCGGTCTGGCGGAGGACGACCTCTCGTTCTGGCCCGACGATCACGTGGTCGCGGACGGCGGATGGCAGCGTCCGGAAGGCGCGCGCTACCGGCCCGTGATCCACGGAGGGGTCGGGCTGAGGATCTCGCCGCTGGCGGAGGCCCGCGCCGGCGCCGGACGGATCTGGCTGGTGCAGCTTCCGCTGTGGACGAACACGCCGGCCAACCCGGTGACGGAGAGGATCGGGCACAATCTGCTCGACGAGCTGGGGCGCTTCGCACAGCGATGTCGAGGCGCTGCTCGCGGACGCCGGCGCGCGCCCGTTCCTGCTGACGGGCAGGCTCAGCGCCGTGGACCTGTCGGACTACGGCTGCATCGTGATTGATGCCGGGCCGGAGACGATGCCGGAGGTGGCGGAGAATGCGGGGCGGCTCGGGGAGTTCGCGGCCTCAGGCGGAACCGTGTGGCTGCATCGCGTCCGGCCGGAGACCGCCGATGACGTGTCCCACCTGTGCGGGTGCGAGGTGCACCTGAGCGACGTGTTCGACCTCCCCCTGGTCCTGGGCGAGCACCCGCTGGTGGCGGGCATGAGCGAGGCGCAGGTGTACTGGTCCACGGACCCCGCGAACTTCCGCCCGGCCAAGCCCGATATGGTGGACCACATCATCAACGTCGCGGGGGGCGTCGCGGTCACGGAGCCGCCGGCGCTTGTCGAGCTTCCCCACGGTGGCGGGCGATTCCTCATCGACCAGCTCCGCTGGGAGGCCGAGTTCCGCAACCGCGACCGGGCGCGCGAGTTCATCGTCGGCCTGTGCGCGAACCTCGGCATCGAGCCGGCGCCGCCGGAGCGCGCGTCGCGGGGGGCGACCTTCGTCGCGCACTTCGACGCGACGGCGGTCGCCGACTATGCGGCGGGGAGCCCGCAGCCGGAGGCCGATGCCGGCGTCGAATTCGTTGAGGGCAGGTTCGGCGGCGCCGTGGCGTTCTCAGCGGCAGAGGACCTGCGCTATCAGCAGCGCGAGAACCTGGACATCAACACCGGCACGGTCGAGATGTGGTACCAGGGGAGCGCGGCGGATGACCAGATCCTGTTCCGCACCACGCCGGCGGAGTTCAATGACGCGGACTTCGTGGCGCTGTGGACCTGGAACGGTCTGCTGCGGCTCGACCATCACTCGATGCCCGGCGGCCCCGGGAGCGGCTACATCGTGCACGGCCTGGAGCTCTCGTCCGGCCGGCATCACATCGCCGCGACGTGGGATCGCGCGAGCGGCATCGCCCTCTACCTCGATGGCGCGATGATCGCCTCCGAGCAGGGCACGTGGGAGGCGACCGAGGCCCGCTTCCGCCACTTCACTCTCAGCGCCTCGCATCGCCCGGTGACCGGGGCGATTGATGAGCTGCGCATCCTGAACTACGCGCGCACTCCCGATGAGATCGCGGCGGACGCTTCGGCGACAGCTCCGTTCGACACGCCGGCCGCGCAGCAGGCCGACGAGTGGGTCCCGGGCATGCCTGAGCCGGACTGATCGGAGGCATGACAATGCGGATCG
>JALGUI010000741.1 GCA_029820915.1 Candidatus Zipacnadia bacterium
GTCCAGCACCATGCCCGCATAGCGCGCGAGTTCCTGCGCGGCGTCGCGCGCCTCGGTCGGCCCGGACCAGCACACCGACCACTCGGCTGCGAGCGCGGGCGGCGCCGCCGCCAGCATCGACAGCGCTATCATCGCGATCAGGAGCAGTGTCGTCACCGTGGTTCACTCCTTCATGTGTCGCGCGCTTGACGTCGTGGCGTCCGCCGTTACGACTGTTCCCTTCGTTCCTCTTGCTGCCCTCGTTGCCGCCGTTCGCCGTCCATCCTGTTCCCCTTGCCGTTGCCGTCCCCCTCGCCACCCACGACCAGGCCTCCCACGCGCACCGACCCCCGCACCGAGTTGCCGATGACGATCTCGTCGGCGGCCGCCAGGTCCTCACGGGTCAGCGAGCGTTCGATCGCGCCGACCTCGGCCATGAAGTGCGCCCGCCAGATGCCCGGCAGCAGCCCGTCACCCACCGGCGGCGTGAGCCACTCTTCGCCCCGTCGCACGAACAGGCTCGTGATGGCGCCCTCGGTCCGCCCGCTGCTGGTCGTAGAGCGCGCGCCGGGTCGTCTTGTGGAAGAGGAAGCGGTCGGCGGGGTCGGTGCGCCGCTCCGACACAAGCACCTTCACCGGCCCGGCGACCGGCGCCGGCGCCTCACGCGCGTGCAGCGAGATCTCCCCGTCCTGGCTCAGCTCCAGCCGGACCACCAGCGGCGGCGACTGCGCGGACCGCGCCAGGTCATCGAGCGCCCGGCGGACAGCGTGCAGGTCGCACGGGAAGTCCCAGTAGCGGGCCGAGTTCGCCAGCCGCTCGAGGTGCTCGTGCTCGAACCGCCACTCGCCTGCCTCGTCGAGCAGGATCGTCTCGAACAGCCGCAGGTCGGGGGAGAGCCGCAGGGCGAACTCCGCCTTGAGCAGCGTCTCCTCGTACTCGGCCTGCGGGTCGGAGTCCCACACGATGCCGGCCCCGATGCCGAGCTGGAACCGTCCGCTCCGATGGACCAGGGTCCGAATGGGCAGCGAGCAGGTGAAGTCGCCGGAGCGGCCGCCATTGGCGGGCATGAACAGCCCGATGGCGCCGCAGTAGATGCCGCGCTGATCGGGCTCGAGCTCCCGGATGATCTCCATGGTCCGGTGCTTGGGTGCGCCCGTGATCGACGCGCCGGGGAAGGTGGCGGCGAAGATGTCGCGCAGCGTGGCGCGCGGCTCCACCTCGCCGGTGACCGTCGTGGTCATCTGCCAGACGGTTCGATACTTCTCGACCGTGAACAGCGCGGGCACTCGCACGCTGCCAACGCGACAGACGCGGCCCAGGTCGCTGCGCACCATGTCCACGATCATCAGGTTCTCGGCGCGGTCCTTGGGTGCTTCAGCCAGGTCGCGGGCGAGCCCGTCGTCCTCCTCGAGAGTCCGGCCACGCGCGCGCGTGCCCTTCATGGGCCTGCTCGTCAGGACGTCGCCGCGGCGCCGCAGCAGCAGCTCCGGCGACATGCTCAGGACCTGGAAGTCGCCGACATTGAGGTACGCCGCATGGGGGACCGGATGCGAGCGGACCATGGTCAGGAAGTAGTCTAGGGGGTCCACGGGCCGGTCGAAGCGGGCGCGGCAGGTGTAGTTGACCTGGTAGGTGTCGCCGGACGCGATCAGCGCCTTGATGCGCGCGATGGCGGCCGTGTACTGCCTGGGAGTGACGCCGAGCCCGACATCGAGGTCGCGGGCGTCGGTCGGGGCACCCGTGGCGTGCAGCGATGCGGCGGCAAGCCGCACCACGTTGGCGGGCGGGTAGGCCGCCATCCAGGCCAGTGGGATGTCGTCGCGCGGCGGGTGGGTGGGCAGGCCGAAGGCCGCTCCCGCCTCGTAGCACACGGACCCCGCCACGTAGCGCCCCTGCCTCTGCTCAGCCTCAACGCGGTCGAGCAGCGCGGCCACCTCGGCGGCCTCGCGGGCCACCATCAACTCCGATGGATCGTGCAGCAGCAGCGCCTCGGCGTCATCGGCCCAGGTGTGCCGGCCCACCAGCAGCACACCGCCGGGTCGCCGAGTCAGACCCTCCACCTCGGGCCCGGCCATCCACCGCTCAGTTGCCGTTGCCATCACCCCTGCTCTCGCAGGCCAGGCGCCCTCGCTTGGACCGGTGTTGTGGTCGCCGTTGCCGCCGTCCGCCGTTGTCCGGGCCGGCCCGTGAGGGCCGGCATCCTGTCCATCCTGTTCCCCTCGCCGTCAGCCGTCCCGGACGGCAACCGTCCGCTCCGCCGTCATCCCGCTCACCACATCGCGCACCGTGACCGTCCACTCGCCCTCCATCGCATTCAGCCCCAGCGCGAA
>JALGUI010000742.1 GCA_029820915.1 Candidatus Zipacnadia bacterium
CCGCCTGTGGGCGCCGGGGGCAAGTATCACCGGAGGTGACGGAGATGGGCGATGTCAAGGTCGGCGTCGTCGGACTGGGATGGGCGGCGAGCGGACACCTGCCAGCCTTCGCCGCGAACCCCAACTGCGTGGTGGACGCGCTGTGCTCGAGCAAGGACCTCAGCGCCGACGAGATCCGCGAGATGACGGGTGGGCACGACGCGACGCTGTATCACGACTATGACGAGTTCCTGGGGCACCCGGGGCTGGATGTCGTGGACATCTGCACGCCGCACAACATCCACGCGGGGCAGGCCATCAAGGCCGCTGAGGCCGGCAAGCACATCATGATCGAGAAGCCGCTGGCCGTCGAGTTCGACGCGCTGCTGGCCATGAGGGACGCGATCGACCAGGCCGGCGTGCTCACCACGGTCTACTTCGAGCTGCGCTTCATCCCGCACTTCCAGCTCATCACCTCGGTATTGGAGATGGGGCTGCTGGGGGACGTGCACTTCTTCGAGGTGGACTACTACCACGGCATCGGCCCGTGGTACGCCCAGTTCGAGTGGAACGTCAAGAAGGAGATCGGGGGCAGCGCGCTGATCACCGCAGGCTGCCATGCGCTCGACACGCTGCTGGCCTTCGCCGACCGCGAGGTGGACGAGGTCTACGCCTACTCGGCGAAGTCCAGCGCGGAGTGGGCGCAGCCCTACGAGTACGACAGCACCTCCACCGCGATCATCAAGTTCGCGGACGGCGCGGTGGGCAAGTGCACCTCGTCCGTTGACTGCCGCCAGCCCTACGTCCTCAACATCCACCTGGTCGGCAGCGAGGGCACGTTGTGGAACGACGAGCTGTGGTCCACGCGGATGCCGGGCCTGCGCCCCGACGAGTGGGTGAAGGTCCCGACCGCGCAGGCCGAGTCCGGCGACGTGCTCGACCACCCGTATCCGCCGCAGATTGACGAGTTCATGGAGTGCGTCCTCGCGGGCCGGGAGTCGATAATCAACTTCGCCGAGGCCTTCAAGACCCACCGCGTCATGTTCGCTATCGAGAAGTCGCTGGCCGAGGGACGGCCGGTCAAGGTCTCCGAGATGGCGGTCTGACGCACCCAGCGCGAGCCCGGGCCGGCCTGCACGCGGAGGCGGGCCGGCCCGTTGCGTTGTGCCATTCCCTGTGCACGGGCGCCGGCGCCTACATTGTGTCGAAGTCGCCCTGCGGACCACCTCGCGCCACGGCGAATGGATGCACCTGGAGCCTGCGCAGGCCCGGCGTCGAGTTCGGGCCGCAACCGCACACGTAGTCGGTCGCCGTGTACCCCAACATCGGCCCCAGGCGCCGCCACATGTCCCAGTTCTCGGTGGACAGCGAGACCGGGATGTCCGGGTCGTGGCGCCGGATCTCGCGGAAGTGGTGCTCGTAGATCTCGGCGCGCACGTCCTCCGGGTAGGGCGCCGTCATCGTCTCCGAGGGACGGATGCGCGCCTCCTCGGCCGCTCGCAGCATCTCCGGATCGAGCAGTTCCACGGGCAGGCTGCGCTTCATGGTCGCGACGTCGTGCCACATGAACACGCACAGGCTGATCAGGTCTGGGCTGGTGCGCTCGAAGATCATGTCGATCATCGCGGTGGCCTCCTCCCGCCAGCCCCGCACCGGGACGATAGGCTTGAGCTTGTAGCGAATCTGGTACCCCGCCTCCTGGCACCGGCGCGCCGCCTCGATGCGCTCTTCAGTCGTCCCGCACACCGGCTCGATCTCCCGGCTCTGCGTGTCCGCCGACTGGCTCCACACCACGATCGTGTTCCCGTTGTGTGGCAGGTCCAGCATCCAGTCCACGTTCCAGCTCTTCGTGTGGATGACGAGGTAGCGTCCGTGCAGGCCGCCGAAGTACTCGATGATGGGCCCCAGGCATCCCAGCTCCGGCTCCAGCCCGGGGATGTCGGCGTCGTCCTCGAGCAGGTAGGTCTGCTGCCACGGGTGCCCCAGGCATCCCAGCTCCGGCTCCAGCCCGGGGATGTCGGCGTCGTCCTCGAGCAGGTAGGTCTGCTGCCACGGGTGTCCCGTGATGAGCCGGTCGAGGTTCTCGATCCAGTCCTCCACGTTGACCATCGTTGCCAGCAGCCCACCGCACCCGCAGTAGTGGCACTTGTGCACGCACCCGTTCTGGAAGTGCAGCCGCCAGCACGGCCGGCACACCTTGTCGTCCCGCACCGGGTCGTCAGGCAGGTTGTAGCACTCCCAGGCCCAGGGCTCGTACCCCAGCAGCGCGGCGGCCGCGTGCACGTTCGCGGTCACCCCCTGCTCGGCGAGCCAAGCCATGCGCTCATCGCGCCGGCCGTCGAAGCGGAAGGTGTTGAAGAGCAGGATGGGGTCGGGGATCTCGTCCAATGTCCCCATCGCGGTGCGCCCGGCGAGCAGGCCCTCCTCGTGCACCATGCGCGGGGTGTCATCATCGCAGAACACGATGGGCTCGACGCGCGTCTCGAGCGCATCGACGACCCGCATCAGCCGTCGGCGGTAGCGCGGCTGCGCGACAACGCTCGTGTGCGCGTAGACTGCGGGGGGACTCACGGGGTACATCGATCATCCTCCATGCGAGGTAGTCGCTGTCGGGCCGCGATTGCCGCCCCAGCCGGAATCAGGCGAGCCCTTTCCCTGCCTGCCGGCCAGCGCCCTGCATCGAGAGGGCGAGTACCGGCCTGTGTCGAACCTGCACGCCGGCTCCCGGAGAGTCGCGCGTGAATGGCTGCCGGTTGGAGGCCGAAATGGAGATCATCTTCAGCTTCGACACCGAGGACTACATCGACCCCGTCTCCAACGACGCGCTGCTGGGGCTTGCGCAGATCCACACGAAGCATGGCGTCCCGGGCGTGTTCGGGCTGGTGGGGGAGAAGGCGCGCTTCATCCACTTCTGCGGGCGCGACGACGTGGTCGAGGCGCTGAGCGACCATGAGGTCGCCTACCACTCCGACCATCACTTCATCCTGCCGAACTGGGACTACGACCCGCGCCACATGCCCGCATGGGTGGCCGACCAGCCCTGGGACCGGGCAATGGACCGCCTGCTGGCCGAGGAGTCGCGCGGCCTCGCCGACATCGAGGACATCTTCGGCGCGCGGCCGGTCACGCAACTGCGCAACTACGGCGACTGGGCGCCGCAGGTGATGGTGGCGCACGCGCGGCTCGGCGTGCCGGTGCACGCCTACGGCCCGGTCTTCCACAACACCGACCCGGAGCCGGTGTGGTACTGCAACCAGCTCCAGATCGCCAACCCTCGGCACATGTACGAGGACTACCTGCACGACTTCGAGCTGACCGCGCAGGAGAAGCTCGAGCGCCACAAGGCGGACATCCGCCGACACCTCGAGGAGGGCACCCCACGCCTCGGATGGGTGACGCACCCGACGCGCTTCATCGCGGACACCTGGTGGGAGGAGCCGAACTGGTGGGGGCACAGTGATGATCCTCCGCGGGCCGACTGGCGCGCGCCCGAGCGCTTCCCGGGCGAGACCATCGAGGAGCTGCTGTGGATCGCCGACGGTCTGGTCGGCTTCGTTGCGAGCATCGAGGACATCGCCCCGCGCACCTTCCGTGATTTCCGCGAGGACTACCGGCCCACGCGCATCTGGGTGGCGCGGGCGGAGATCGCGCGGCTGGCCGGACTCGTCGGCGAGACACCGGCGATGGTCCTGCTGGACGGCGAGAGCTTCTCGCCGGCGGAACTCTTCGGTGTCTTCGCCCACGCGCTGGGCGCCCCGGAGGGCGACGCGGCCGGTCGGCCCGACCGAGGAGCCGATGGACACGCGGCCCGGCGAGGTGTCGCGGGAGACGCTGGCGGAGGCGTGCCGCGAGGCCGAGTACTCCATCCGCGACCGCGCGCGCGTCCCGGCGCGCATCCGCGTCGGTCAGGCGCAGGTGGGTCCGGGCGGCTTCCTGGTCGCGATGGCACGGGCGCTGCGCGACCCGGAGGCCGAGCGAGTGCTCATCCCGGACGCGCCGAACCTGCCCGACGAACACCGGCCCGGCCACTACGACGCGATGGATACCCAGGGCTGGCCGATGGGCTACATCCAGTTCCAGGGCCGGCGCGAGGAGCTCGACTTCTCGCCGATCCGCCGCCACGCCAAGCTGCAGTACTGGACCTTCAAGACCGCAACGAGGATCGCCTGATGCGGCCCGCAAGGCGCGGTCGAGATCAGGAGGGTCGGCCATGGCCTCAAAGCGTACAGCCGCAGGTGACAGGATCTACCGGATGCGTGTCAGTGTGCGTTGGAGCGATCCAGAGATCTGGCGAGAGGTGGAGGTGCCGGCATGCCTGACGCTGCTCGAGCTGCACCACGTCCTCCAGGCGCTGATGAACTGGGATGACTCGCACCTGCACGAGTTCGAGTTCCGCGGCGTTCTCTACGGTGACGAGATCGCTCCTGCCAGTCCGTTCGGAGGGCCTGAATCGCGGGACGAGGCGGACCACTGCTTGGCCGACCTGAAGCTCCGGAAAGGCAGTCGCATTGGCTACACATACGACTTCGGGGACAACTGGGAGCTCGACATCGCGGTGCAGGCGACCCTGACGCCGGAGTCAGGCCGTACCTACCCGGTGTGTGTCGGCGGTCAGTATGCACCGCCGCCTGAGGACTGCGGCGGTCTGTGGGGATACGGCGAGCTGGTGGGCGCCTGGCTCGATCCAGACGATCCCGAGCATGATTGGGCCGTGGAGATCTTGGGCGAGGACTGGGACCTGGAAGACCCGGACGTCGAGCGGATCAACAAGCGCCTCAAGCGTGTGCAGTGCTAAGACAGAGAGGATGCCCACCCCGTGATCTGTGCCCGCGTTCTTCCCGATCGCTTCACCGTGTGCGAGACCTGCGACGTGCGCGTCGAGATCGAGGCCGGCCGCGAGCTAACGCGTGGCGCCGAGCTCGAGGTGCAGTTCCCGCAGTCGTGGACCATGGACCGCTGCGCGAGCTTCACCAAGCAGTACCAGACCGAGGACCCGTCGGCGCCCGAGTTCCTGCTCGTGCACGTGCCGGGCGAGCGCTGCAAGTTCGAGGTGCGCGTCGAGCAGCGCGACTTCGACACCGGCGAGCCGGTCTCGCGCCATGGCCGGCGCATCTACGCGACGCTCGCCGCCGGCTCCATCCCCGCCGGCAGGCCGATCGTTGTCGAATGGCGCAACACCGTGGCGTCGCGCCGCGCCGAGGTCGAGGAGGTGCACGTGGCGATTGGCGGCGAGCGCGTCGAGCCGCTGCCGGAGATCGTGACCTTCCCGCAGGATGAGGCGCGCCTCCGCGTCATCGCGCCTTCGGCGGTCGCCCCGGGCGCGCGGTTCGAGGTGCTGATCGTCTCCCTCGACCCGTACGAGAACGC
>JALGUI010000743.1 GCA_029820915.1 Candidatus Zipacnadia bacterium
GCGCATCTGGCTGGCGAAGGTCCTCGTGCCGGCGGCCATGTGGGCGCTGCTGGTCGCGCTGGCCTTCGGCGCGTGTGCGGGTCTGCTGGCAATGCGCGGACACGACCCCACCGGCGCTCTGGCGGAGATGACCGCCTTTCTTGCGGATGAGTGGTGGCTGACCGCGGCCGTGTGGGCGTTGCTCTTCGGCGCCGGGGTGCTCGTGTCCGTGGCGCTGCCTTCGCCCATGGGAGCGGCGCTCGTGGCGGTCGTCACGTGCGTGGGCGCCGCGTGGGGTTACGTGTGGCTCTACGATGTCGTCCCCGGCTGGTTCGGCCCGCACCTGGGCCTGGTACTACCGGACATCGGCGAGGTGAGCCACTTGCCACCCGCGCTCGTGTTCCTCGCGGTGTGCACCATCGTCAGCGCTGTGGTGGCGCGCCGCGGGGTGTTCCGCGCCTGGCCGCGCCGGGCGCTGCTGGGCCTCGGCGGCCTGGCGCTCGCCCTCGCGGTCACGCTCTGGCTGGGCCTCGCCGGCGCGTGGGTGGCGCTGCGACCTGACCCGCCGACCGCCGCCAGTACGGTCATGGTCGAGGGCAGCGGCCGCTTCATCATCATCTCGTCCGACAGCGACTCGTCGATCTGGGCGGTCGGCGTCGAGGGCGGCCGTCTGCAACCCATCGCCCGCGGGCCGAGCCTGCCCCTGCTGAGCCTGATCCCGAGGACACCGAGGGTGCACCTCGCCTGGGAGGGCCCCGGGGGCGAGCAGTCATGGGTGGCTGACCTGGCGGGAGGTGGCCTGTGGCGACTCCCGGAGGGCGGCGGGTCCGTCTCGCCCGCCGGGAGCTACTGCGTGACAGGGGGGCGCTCGGCGCTGACCCTGCATCCCATCGGCCCGGCGCCGCACGATGCAGTCAGGCTTGCCGTCGGCGAAAAGACGAAGCAGATCGTGGGCTGGTCGCCGGATGAGGAGACGGTGTACGTGAGCGTGGAGGTGGGCGCGTCCGGCGTCGAGGACCACGAGCAGCGACTGCTCGCGGTGCGGCCCTTCGATGGCGGTGAGACGCGCACCATCGCTACGCTGGACCCGAGCGTCAACTTCGACTCGATCTCGCCTGACGGGCAGTGGGTGGACATGTACACGCGCGAGAGTTGGCAGAGCCCGGATCCGCCTCCAGAACACACGCTGGTGCACCTGCACAGCGGCGAGACCGTGCCACTGGGCGAGTTGCGCCCGTGGTGGCGGGGCTGGACGACCGACGGGCGCTATCTGTGGTGCAGCTCGCCCTACCGCGAGGAGTGGACGGAGATGTACGTCGCGGTCTTCGACCTGGAACGCCGCGAGGTAGCCCGCACGATCACGGTGGCCGAGACCCGCGGCGTCGTGCCGTACCACGGTAGCATCTCGCCGTACTCGGCGCAGGTGCTGATCTTCGCGGGGAGGCGCAGCGTGGAGGGAGAGCCGCGGCGCGAGTGGTGGTTGGCTAACCCGGACGGCTCGCACCTGCGCCCGGCGCTGATCCCACCGACGGCGCGCATCGCCGGCCGCACGCACGACGGCGACGTCGTGGTGTGGGAGGACGGGCGGATCGACCGCCTGGACCCCGACACCGGCGAGCGTCGCACCATCATGGAACTTCCGCTGCCCGCCGATGAGAACGGCGGTGGGTGAGGCGCGTGAAACTTCGCGCGCGGCCCGCACGTCCAATAGTACTGACCGGCAGGCATGGACGTGGAGGTGGGCGCGATGACGCCACGCGGCGCGAAGATTGCAGTGTGGGCTACGGCACTGATCGCCCTGACCACGGCAGTCTGGGCGCGCGACGACACCCCGATGGAGCTGCTTGACGCCTTGGCCACCGGCCAGGTGGACGCGGTCTTCTACGGCAACGGCGACCAGTCGGTCAGAGGTCGCCTCCGCCGCGGCGCCTTCGGCCCCGAGCAGCTCTACGTGGAGCCGGGAACGCAGTTCTGGGCACCACGATCGGCCGGGTGCCCATCGACCTGTCGCGCAGGGCCATTGCCTACGTCGAGATCCCGACCGCCTGCACCAACTACGATCTGCCGGCGCCGACTCGCTACGATCGCATGACGCCGGTGCGCTGCCCGGACCCGCGCATGGCCGCGCTGACGGCGCAGATCGGTCGGGTGGGAGCGCCGCGCCCGGCGGCCCAGCTCGCGGTGTGGGCGATCGCCAACGACCCGGCGTGGGATGACATCGTCGGCCAGGCCGAGCGCTACGCGGATGCGGACAGCGACGAGGCGCGCGCGGAGATCGTTGAGGGC
>JALGUI010000744.1 GCA_029820915.1 Candidatus Zipacnadia bacterium
CTCGCCGATGGGCCAAGGGGAGCCGCCGCAGTTGCCGGAGATCAGTGTGGTGACGCCCTGGCGCACCTGGTTCTCGACGGAGGGGATGTTGAGGATCCCGCCCTCCATCTCGCCGGACGCGTGGTTGTGCACATCGACGAAGCCGGGCGCGACGATCAGGCCGGTGACGTCGATCACGTCCCGGAAGTCCGCCGCCGACAGGTCGCCGATGGCGTGGATGCGGTCGCCCACGATGCCGACATCGCCGGCGAATCCCTCCGCGCCGGTTCCGTCCACGATCGTGCCACCGCGTACGAGCAGGTCGAAGGTCATTGGGCTTACCCTTCAGACGCCTGATCGGCCTTAGTCACGTTGTCCTGCAGAGCGACCTCGAACTGGTATGGGCGGAAGTCGAGCCTGTAGTTCTCCGACCGACCCTCAATCGCGAGGCGGACGCTGCCGGTGGGCCTGACCTTGCCGAACGCGACGACCCCCGACGACGTAACGCCTGGCAGCAGCTCGTACTGCAGTTCCGGGTATTCGAGTCGCATCTCAGCGTCGAACTGCGTGTCGCCTTGAATGAGCTTCGCGTCTATGTCGCTCACGTAGAACTTGGCGTTGCTCGCGTTCTTCACAGTCACGAAGACTCTCGTCTCACGAGGCCCGACTTCAATCTTCTCCAACGTGACGCCCACGTCGTGTTGCACGTCAGTCTCGCCGACTGGCACGATCAACTCAGGCGTGTGCAGCGTCGCGAGAACAGAGGTCTGTTCTGTGCTGCCCGCGTCAATGACAGGCGCAACGATGGTGCCGCCCATGAGGTTCTCACCCTCGAACTTGCCTCGAACGGTGCCCACTACCCTCACGTAGTCGCCGGAGTGCACGTCGAGTTCGCTGTCTGGGGATCTGACGAGCACGTTGAAGCTGCTCGTCTCAGGATCTACGAACATCTGCCAGTACGTGCCATCTTCGTCTCTCTCCACCTGTCCGAACACCTGCCCTGCTACATCAACTGACGCACCTCTGTGGGCTTCCGGATCGGTTGCGAGCGTCTCCCAGTTGTCTACGGTGAAGTGCCCGGGCTCCGAGTCTGACCCCTGCGGTGTGCTGGTTGTCTCGGTCGGTCGCGGACAGCCCGCAAGTGCGGTCACCGCCAGAAATGATACAAGGGCCCAAGCTGCCATTCGACCCATACCCACCATAGCTCCCCCTTCCTGAGACGACTTGCCGATCACGTCGATCACCCCTGCGGGAGCTGATTGGCTTCCTCCAGCGAAAGCCACGCGTCTCCTTCCTGATCAGCACGCAACGGCAACCACTGGCCGTCCTCATCGAGCTCAAAGGGTCGGTTCTGTCCGCCGCCCGTGGCGATATTGCCCCAATGCAGAATCGCCCGTGTCCCGACGGATAGCGCGTCGATTGACACCCGCGCAGCTACTGCCTGACCAGGGGGCAGCGCGCCTGCCACGAAGTGCCAAACAGAGTCAATCTGCAGGTGCACATTGTACACCATCCCGGTGCCGGCACTCCTCACGTTCAGTCTCCCGGTGTCCTCATGTGGATCGAGCCAACAGAAGGCATGTATCTGAGCCATGGTCTGTGCATGGGCTTCGCGCGCCATCTTGGACGTCTCGCCAACCATGCGCCAAGTTAGCACGACATACACGGCGGTCACCAGCACCAGGAGAATATTAGCAACAACCAACGCAACCTGCATAGCAGTACCTCCTGCCGTGAGGGTCCACGCGATGGATTCTGTGCTCGAGTCGGTATACGGAACAAACCTGTCAGACGGGCGGTCCACCGCGACGTGTTCTCAAGTCTTCGGCACGACTCGCCCCGGGCCTTGCGGTGTGCTGAGGGGCGCGTAGCCCTCCGGGAACAGCGGCGCCCAGTCGGTTCCCTCCTGATAGAGCAGCCCGTGGTCGGGGTTGGCGTCCACGCTGGGGCGCTCGTCCGGCGGGTAGTCGGGGTTGGCGTCCACGCTGGGGCGCTCGTCCGGCGGGTAGACGCGCCAGCCCTCCCCGTCGAGCACCTCCTCGTAGCCGTCGGCGCGCAGCCGGCCGGTCAGCGCGGCGCGCATCTCGGCGGTCGTCTTCGTGTACGCCTGGTTGCCCGCCAGCGACCGCTCCTCGGGCTCGCCCGGCCAGCGACGGAATAGCCACTCCTGGTCGTCCGCCGCTGAGTAGGTGTACTTGAAGTCATCGGTCACCAGCCCATACAGGCCGCTCTCGCGCTGCGAGTACTGGCACAGCACCCCCGGCCGCTCGGGCTCCGCGCCGCCCGCCAGCTCGGCGAGGTCCGCGCCCTCGTGCTGGTCGATGGTGTCCAGCCCACACGCATGCAGCAGCGTCGGCGCCACGTCCACGTTACTGCACACGCGATCGCAGCGCGCACCCGCCTCGAAGCGCTCGGGCCAGCGCACGATCAGCGGGATGTTGGCCGCGGCATCCAGGATCGAGCGCTTGCCGAAGGAGCCGAAGTCGCCGAGCAACTCACCGTGGTCGGCGATCCACACCACGATGGTGTTGTCAATCTCACCGGTCTGGTGCAGGCGCTGCAGAATGCGGCCCGCGTTGTAGTCCACGAACGACACACAGGCGCTGTAGGCGGCGCGCATCGTGCGCACGAAGTTGTCGTCCCAGCCCTGATCGCGGTACTTGTAGCGGTTCTGCCGGCGGTTCCAGAAGGTCTGCAGCGCCTCGAAGTCCGCGGGCAGGTGCGGCAGCGGCATGTCGGTGGGCTTGTAGAGCCGGTGCCAGGGCGTGGGCGATTCGAAGGGCGGATGGGGCTTGATGAAGCTGCTCCACAGCAGGAACGGCCGGTCCCGGTCGCGGCCCTCAAGGAAGTCGATCGACCGATCCGCCACCCAGGTGCTGTTGTGCAGGCGCGCGGGAAGCTGCGAGGGCTGCGGGATGTAGTAGTACTCGCTGCGCGTGCCCATCATCTCAAAGACGTGCTCGTAGCCGGCCTCATGCACGAAGCGGCAGTAGTCGTCGTCGGGACGGAAGCCGCCCTCTTCCGAGTAGTCGCGCGCGTCGAAGCCCCACAGCTTGTGGCTGTCGGGCGCGAAGTGCATCTTCCCGACGCCCTGGGTCTGCCAGCCCGCGTCCTGGAACAACTCCATGAACGAGGTGCGCTCCTGCGGCATCGGGCAGTTGGTGGTGCACTCGGTCTGGTGCGCCCACTGCGACAGGATCATCGAGCAGCGCGAGGCGATGCACACGGGCGACGCGCAGTAGGCGCCGGTGAAGCTGGTGCCGTCGCGTGCGAGCGAGTCCATGGTGGGCGTCTGGATATGCGGGTTCCCCAGCGCGCGGATGGTGTCGGCGCGCTGCTGGTCGGTGAAGAGGATCAGCACGTTCGGTCGGTCGGGCATGGCGAAGGCTCCTCCCGTGGCCGGTGACTTCGACGGTGCGACGAGGGGAGGCTTCGCTTCCGAGAGGGTGTTCCCTTCACGAACGGAGATGACAACGGCGGCAACTGCGACAAGGGCGGGAGCAACAGGATTCCGGCGCTGCGCGCCGGACAGGATGCCGGCCCTTCGGGCCGGGCAGGATACGGCAACTGCGACAAGGGCGGGAGCAACAGGATTCCGGCGCTGCGCGCCGGACAGGATGCCGGCCCTTCGGG
>JALGUI010000745.1 GCA_029820915.1 Candidatus Zipacnadia bacterium
CAACGGCCGTCAGACGGCGGGCCGGGGTGGCACCTGAGACCTGCGCGTGGCAGCGCAGGTCTCATGCCGCGCTGCGCGCGGCACGGCCCCTCCGAACGGCGTAAGGCCACGACACCGACCTCCTGGGGCCACGCGTCCTCCTCCACCTGGAGGCAAGGCCCTCCTTCCCGGGAGTCCAGGCGCCCTCATCTTCCCTTTGGAATCCAGGCGCCCTCGCCCTTCCCCTTGGAGTCCAGGCGCCCTCGCCTGGACGCGGCGCGCAGCGCCACTGCCGTCTGTCGTCACCTGGGTTGCCTTCGCTACCTTCGTGCCCGCCGTATGGGCGCGTCCTCATCCGGCAGGCCAATGTGCTCCTAGAACCAGGCGTTCTCCGCGAGCACGATGTCGGGCTGGAAGCTGAGAGTGCGCCGCGGCACGCTCTCACCTGCGCCTGGTCCCGCCCCCGGGCGGGATCAGGCGCAGGCCGACCTACGCGAATGGTGCGGGCCCACCCCGACCGAACAAATGTTTCACGTGGAACAATTGCCCACAGTGACGCCTGACGACCTGCGAGCGAAGTGCTGTGGCACAGAACGACAACGGCCGGGCGGCGCCAGACTGCCAGGCAGCCTGCGGAGCACCGCCCCTCCTGGCGGTACGGCCCCCACCGCCGCTGCTTGCGACCTGCGGCCTGCAGCTTGCCGCTTACGCGTCAGGGGCTACCGGCCCTCCCCCATCCGCGGGCGGTCTGCTGCCACGGAGCCCTCCCAGACCTGCCACATCGCCACCTGCACCCAGTCCGCGATCCGGCGGCCCGCGTCGGCGATGAGCCGCCGCGACAGGATCGGCTTGGCCCCGTAGCCGCCGCGCATCGCCTGGTCGGTGGTGGGGATGTAGCCGAGCGCATCGTTGGCCAGCTCGATCACGAAGGTCCACTCAGTGGGCGACCAGTGCTTGATCTCGAGCCCCCACTTCGTGAACACCTCGCCCGGCAGGCCGACGAAGATCAGCTCGCCGAAGCGCATTACCTGGAGCGGCACGTCGGCGATCTGGCCGTCCCTGTCCCACCGGTCGATCGACCCCAATATAGCCTTCTCGAAGTACTCCAGGTCCTCACGCCCGCGCAGCGCCTCGGCCTCGGCCATGAGCGCCTCGTCGCGCGTATAGTAGGGGATCTGCAGGTCCTCGAACTTCACGCCGCAGCCCTCGAAGCTCGCCATCGGCTCGGCCTTCTCGACCGCGTTCACGGCCAGCCCCGCGAACGCCCGGCCCATCTGGACGGCCTTCACCTCGCCCTCGCCCGGTTGCCGGGTCTCGTGCCACAGACGGTGGTTGATGTCGCCGCAGGTCCCGTTGACGAACACGGTCACCGCCTGGTCGCCGTAGACGCCGGAGATCGCCTCGTCCATGACGCCCGGCCAGTCGGCGGAGACGAAGTCAGCGGTACCACCGCCGATGACGTCCACGTGCATCGGGTAGTTGACCAGCACCGCGCGCATGGTGCCGTCGTGCTCGCGCACGCCCAGAGCGAGCAGCGCCGGATCGACCGGTCCGGCGTGGCCGATGACGCCCTGGCTCGAGAACACCTCGTCGCCGTCGCGCGTGCGCCCCAGGCGATTGCTGGCCAGGTAGTACTCCTCCTGACGGCCGAGGAACAGCAGGGCGTCGAACATGTTGTCGGCGGCCGCCTCGGCGGTGTCGGCGATCATCCCCGGCAGCGCGTCCAGCCACTCCTGCGGAGGGCTCCAGCGCCCGCCGCCCTGCACGGACGGCCCGGTGTGAGTGTGGGTGGCGCTGATGAGGATGGCCTCGGGCGCGATGCCGGTGCGCTCAACGATCATGGCGCGCGCGGCGTCGGCCCAGTTGCGGCTGACGGAGATCAGGTCCAGCGTCACGATGCAGATGCGGCAGCCTGCGTGCTCGAGCACCAGCGCGCGGCAGTGCAGGTCGTCGCGCACGCGCGACGCCCGCGCGGACCTCGGGCAGACCGTCGGTGTTGTAGGGCTCGTTGGGCATCTCAGCCCCTCCTCGAGACAAATCGACGCGTTTCCCGGAGGGGCCGCCTGAGGCCGCTCCGAAGGAGCGGGCGAAGCCGGCCCGCGTACCGACGACAGCGACCGGGCCGACTTCGGCGCGAGTGCTCGCGCGCGTACCGACGACAGCGACCGGGCCGACTTCGGCGCGAGTGCTCGCGCACTCGCCCCTCAGGCGGCCCCTCCGGGTGAGTTTCCCTACCGCCCCTCGCCCATGCGTGGGCGCTCGGCGGGCTGCTCGCCCTCCCACAGCTCCCACATGGCGACCTGTACGGCATCCGTCATCTTGCGGCCGCCGTCGGCCTCGAGGCGCCGCGACAGGATCGGCTTCGCACCGTACGCCCCGCGCAAGGCCTGGTCGCTGGTGGGGATGTAGCCAAACCAGTCGTTCGCCAGCTCGGCCACGAAGGTCCACGTCGCCGGCGACCAATGCTTGATCTCCAGCCCCCAGTTAACGAACACCTCGCTGGGGATGCCGACGATCATGACCTCGCCCACGCGCATGACCTGCACCGGCACCTGCGCGACCTCGCCATCGTGCGGCCACTCGTCGAAGGCCTTGATGACGTAGTCGCCCCGGCCGGGCGGGTTCTCCTGACCGCGCATCTCCTCGACCTCGGCGCGCATCTGCTCGTCGCGCGTGTAGTACGGAATGGGCACGTGGCGGAAGATCGCGCCCATCTCGGCGCCCTCGAGCGGCTCGGCGGTCTCGGTGGCCTCGATCGCGAGCCCCGCCATGGCGTTGCCCATCTGCGTGGCCTTGTCGATGCCCTTGCCGACCCAGCGGCTCTCGCGCCAGTG
>JALGUI010000746.1 GCA_029820915.1 Candidatus Zipacnadia bacterium
TCTCCGGTCGCTGCCCTGGTGCCGTGCGGCGGTTGAGCGCGGGACCGTGAGCGCAGCGCGTGCGCCGAAGGCGCGCCGCGGCGCCACGGTGCCGCGCGAGCCGTTGGCCGTTCCCCGCGCCTGCGCGCCACCCCCCCACGGGCCTCCCGTTCCCCGAGGACGCCATGCGATGCTCTTTGCGGTCAGACCGCTTGCGGTCTGCGGGGTGCGGGGACGGAGTTTGCGCCAGCAAACTCCCAGGTGATCGCGAGCGGAGCGAGCGGTCTACGGGGGGTCTTCTTCCAAGAAAGACCCCTCCCCGCGCCGTTGTCGTCGCCTCTCTCTTCGCGCCCGTTCGCGACCGTGATCGCGAGCGGAGCGAGCGGTCTACGGGGGGTCTTCTTCCAAGAAAGACCCCTCCCCGCGCCGTTGTCGTCGCCTCTCTCTTCGCGCCCGTTCGCGACCACCCCGCGCCCGCGCTTCCCGCGCCAGGGCTACGGAGCTGTGGGTAATGCATAGCGACCACGGAAGGGAGCGGCCCGGCCGCCGTCGAAGCTGCGCCTCACGCACAACCAGGCTCTCAGCGACGCCATGCACAGGGGAGATGCACGGTGACCGACACCATTATGCCGAACATCTGGGGCGACGGCAAGCTCATTACCTTCTCGGGCCTCGACGGCGAGACGAGTTGGGCACACACGCTCGCGGGCAGCGCCGCGGAGGATCCGTTCGGGATCGCCCTTTACTTCCGGCCGGATGCGACGCTCATCTTCGGCGGCAGGCTCGAGGCCCAGGGCGGGCGGCTCGTGCTCGGCGACGCCGCGGACATCACCGCTCAGACCACGGATGGTGGCGGCGATCTGCGCCTGGCCTTTGCCGACTGCTGGACACTCGTTGGCGAGATCACGGGCACGCTGTCGGTCCGCCTCGAGGACGACGCCCCGGGCGAGGCGGCCCCGATGGCTCTCGCGACACGGAACCGCGGCGACGTCACGCGCTGGTGCCTGGCGCTCGGCCCTGATGGCCGGGAGCAGGCGTGCGCGCGGGCCGAGGCGGGGCTGAGCGCCGATCTCGACCGGCTGATCGCCGAGCGCAGCGCCTTCGTAGCCGGCCTCGACGCCGGCGAGCTGGTGGACGATGCCGACGAGCGCACCTTCCGCAAGTGTGCGGAGGTGCTCAAGCTCAACGCCCGCGCCGCCGAGGGTCGCATCGGCCGCCCCTGGACCACGCCGGACGTCTGGCCGCACCGGCACATGTGGCTGTGGGACTCGGCCTTCCACGCCATCGGCTGGCGCGAACTCGACGGGGAGATGGCGCAGGACGCGATCCTGGCGGTGATCGAGCTGCAGGAGCCGGACGGCAAGATCCACCTGTGCGATGCGCCCGAGCCGCAGAACCAGCGGCACACGCAGCCGCCCATCCTCGCCTGGTCGGCGTGGCGCGTCTTCGAGGTCACCGCCGACACGGAGTTCCTCCGGGCCTGCTACGCGCCGCTGGGCCGCTTCATGGACTGGCTGTTCGCCAACCGCGACGTCAACGGCAACGGGCTGCTGGAGTGGCTCAAGGAGTTCGCGAGCGAGCGCTGCCGCTGCGGCGAGTCGGGATGGGACAACTCGCCGCGCTTCGACCGCGAGATCATCGACGACCACGTGGACATCAACGCCATGGTGGTGCGCGAGCTGAAGATGCTGGCGCGCATGGCCGATGCGCTGGGCGAGGAGAGCGACTGGCAGAGCCGCGCCGACGCGCTGGCGGCCCTGGTCAACGAGCGGCTGTGGCACGATGGCGTCGGCCTGTACTTCGACCGCGGCCCGGGCGAGGACCCGGCCGAGTGGATGACCATGAAGTCGGGCGCGTGCTTCCTGCCCATGATCGCCGGCATCCCCGGCGAAGACCAGGCGCGCCGCATGGTCGAGCAGCACCTGACGAACCCCGACGAGTTCTGGGGACCGACGCCGGTGCCGACCGTGGCCTTCGACGAGCCGCAGTACACCGACGACATGTGGCGCGGTCCGACCTGGATGAACGTGAACTTCCTGATCTGGGAGGGCCTGAAGCGCTACGGCTTCGACGACGTGGCGGCGGAGCTGCGCAGCCGCTCGATGCGGGCTATCGAGAAATGGTACTACGAGGGCGGCGGGGTCTTCGAGTACTACGACCCGAGGAGCGAGGTCCATCCGTTCTGGCTGCATCGCAAGGGCGGGCAGTGCGGCGTGGGCGGCATTGCGGTGATCCGCGACTACGCCTTTACCGCCGCCATGTACGTGGCGTGGGCGAAGCGCGGCTGAG
>JALGUI010000747.1 GCA_029820915.1 Candidatus Zipacnadia bacterium
AAGGCGCTCGACGCCCCCCACTCCAGGGCATTCATCCCACGCTCGACCGCGAAGATGATGAAGGCCGCGCTGACGAAGCGCCACAAGCGCGTGCGGCCCCCGGTCAGCGAGCTGGTCACGATGGTCACGACCGCCGCCGCGAAGAACAGGCAGGCGGCCAGCAGATCAATGAGCGCGATCGCGAAGGTCATGACCCCTCGACCTCCTGCCCATCGCGCCGCGCGTGGCTCTCGGCCAGCCCGCGCGCAGACAGCGCCAGCGCCCACCCGCCCGCAACGACCAGGCTCACGTGCTCGACGACGTTGAGGACCTGGTGCGCGCTCGAGGTCTCGGCGAAGAACTCCTCGATGTTGGTCGCTATCTCGGCGGCCAGCAGGAAGGCCAGCAGCACGAGGAAGCGCCCCCACCAGTTCCGTGTGCGCGGCGTGTTCGAGTGGTGCGCGCGCACCGCCAGCGTGGCCGCGAAGGCCACCACGACGAAAGCCAGCGCCAGCACTTCGTTGGTCTCGTCCATGGCCGCCTCCCTCCCCCGACGAAACACGAGGCCGGGCGGCCCTAGAAGAAGTCCTCCAGGTCGCGCTGCAGCGGTGTGCCCCTGAGCAGCCCCGTGGCGACCCGGAACTTGTCCCTGAGCGCGATGCCGCCCGGCCCGATGCGCCCGGCCCGATGACGTACTCCCTGATCTCCTTGTCGTGGTCGCAGTAGCGGGCCTTGAGGACCGAGACGGCGCGGCGCATCTCACTGGCCAGCTCGACGTAGCGCAGGATGATGATGGTGTCGGCGATCGAGGACACCTTCACCCCGCCCGTGACCTCGAACTCGCCGACGAGCCCCGGCGTCTCGTCGCAGACCAGCGTCGTGGCGCCGCTGTTGTGCAGCGCCGAGACCAGCGCGGTGACGTCCGCGACCACGCGCGTGCGAGCGCCCGGGGTCTTCGCCAGCGTCGAGAGCGCGTCAAGCACTATCCGGTGGGGCCCGAACTCCCTGACGAGCGCCGCTATCTCCGCGGCCAGCCAGCCGAGCCTGCCCGGGTGCGGCGTGCGGTAGACGATCCGTAGCAGGTCGTTCTCCGTGATGTGCTGGTCCGGCAGGCCAAGGCTGCGGGCCATGCGGGCCAGCTCGGACGGCGTCTGCTCGAACGAGATCAGCAGGCCGCGCTCGCCGCGGGCGGCGCCCTCCAGGATGAACTGCAGCCCCAGCACCGTCTTCCCTACGCCCGTGCTGCCGGCGACGATGGTCGTCGAGCCGCGCACGAGGCCGCCACGGAGCATGCCGTCCAGGCCCTCCGAACCGATGCTGGCGAGCTCGGCCTCGATGTCCGCCTCGCGCGCCGCGCCCGCCGCCGCGGCCAGCCGCGGCGCCACGGCCGCTCCCGACGGCGTGATGTCGAAGGGGTGCCGGCCCGAGATGTGCGAGCGCGCCCGGCTCTTCGTCACCTCGATCTCCCGCATCCGCTCACCGATCTCGGGCAGCAGGCTGTAGTGCAGGCGGATAACGACATCCGCGAGGTACTCGGCGAAGGGGAGGAGGTGGGGATCGCTGGCCTCCAGCTCGCCGGTGAGCAGCGCCGTGAGGCGGTGGCGGCGGTAGCAGTTGGTGAGGCTATGGACCTCGCGCCGCAGTTCGAGCGGATCGGAGGTGACATGGGCCATGTGGTTGATGCTGTCGATGACCACCCGGGTGGGCTGAAGCTCGGCGACCGTGCGCTCGAACACTCCGTCGGGGTTCAGCGTGTCCTCACTGAAGGCCTCGGGGGTGGTGCAGAGGATGCGCAGCAGATCGCGGCCCTCCAGGTCAGCCAGGTCCCAGCCGAAGCTGAGCGCGTCGCGACGCAGGTCGTGAGGGAGCTCCTCGAAGGTCACGATGACACCCGGCTCCCCGTGGGTGACCGCGCCGTCGTGGACGAAGCTCAGGCCGAGGCTGGTCTTGCCCGAGCCGGGCACACCCTCCACCAGAACGGTCGCGCCGGGCAGCACACCACCACAGAGCAGCTCGTCCAGGCCCGCGACCCCGGTGCTCACCAGACGAGGCTCGTCGGACCGCTCCTCACCCACAAAACGCACCTCCCACACTGCACGGCCCCTGATGGCTGCGGCGCGCGGCGGTCGGTGCCATTCCGCCTTCCCACCCGGCCCCCGTGCTCGGGCGTCCGGTGGCGCCCGACCATGTGCAGGAGTATTCGTCTCCTGCCGCGCGTTCTCCTGCATTCCCCGCGACCGAGCGCGAAACGTCATGCTGTCCACTGTCTGGATACCCACGGGTGTTGAGTACTTGCCGGCCCATCCAGATGGCGCAGACGGAGCCACTTGCGACGGCCCACACGCATGGTATAATGCGGCCGTTCGTGACGACGCGACGCGGCGAGGCCCCGGCCACGCGCCGGGGTCTTCGGCGTGCCGAGGGCCGGCGGGCCGGCGCCGTCCGCAGCCGGTCCGACCGCCCACACGGAGGTCCACTTGAGCACCCCACGCGAGCCCGCAC
>JALGUI010000053.1 GCA_029820915.1 Candidatus Zipacnadia bacterium
AGATGCACCCCGACGATGACGGCATCTGGTGGATGGACCTGCAGACCGGCGAGACCGAGCTGATCGTCACGCTCGACCAGATCGTGGGAATCGCTCATCGCCAGAGCATGGAGAACGAGAACTGGTTCAACCACATGCAGTTCTGCACCGACGGCAGCCGCTTTCTGTGGCTACATCGCTGGTACTATCACGGCAGCCCGCGCTGGTTCACGCGCCTGTTCACCGCGGGCCCCGACGGCTCCGACATCTGCCTGCTGGCCGACGACGACATGATCTCGCACTTCGACTGGCGCGACGAGCGCCACATCCTGGCCTGGGCGACTCACCGCCAGATCGGGGACAGGTACTTCCTGTACCGCGATGAGAGCCCCTGGTTCGAGACCGTCGGCGATGACGTGTTCACGACCGACGGGCACTGCTCGTACTCGCCCGGCGACCGCCGCTACATCCTGACCGACACGTACCCGGATGCGGAGGCCAAGCGCACGCTGCTCCTGTACGACACGCAGACCGGCCAGCGCGCGGACATCGGCCGCTTCCTGTCGCCCAGGCGCTACACCGGGGAGATCCGCTGTGACCTGCACCCGCGCTGGAGCCGCGACGGCACCCAGGTGTGCTTCGACTCGCTGCACGAGGGCGAGCGGCAGCTCTACGTGATCGACATCAGCCACATCGTCGAAGGCAATCCCGCGTAGGGCGGGCTTGCGGCGGGAGACCGTCGCACCGGTGCATGTTGGGCTTCCAGCCCGACTTCGCCGCGTTCGCGTAGGGCGGGGTTCCAGCTCGACTTCGCCGAACCAGGGAGTGAGAACATGATCTGCTACGTGGTCACCGAGACGATCGAGAAGTACCGCGAGATGCAGTCGCACGAGCTCAAGCTCGACCTCGAGCGTCTCAGCGGCGATCGCTGCCTGGTGATGCACTTCAGCGAGATCACGCGCGAGTTCATCGACGAGGTGCGGCCGTGGGCCATCTGTCACTCCGGCGGCAGTACGGCGCACGACGAGTACGACGTGCTCGAGCGCGAGGACTACCGCTGGCTGATCCGCGAGTCCGGCGTGCCGCAGCTCGGCTTCTGCGGCGGCTGCCAGCTCATCGCCGAGATGTTCGGCGGCGAGGTCGCGCCGATGCGGCCGCTGGCCGACGGCGAGCCCGACCTTGCGCCCGACTACCACCAGGGCAGCTTCAAGGAGTGGGGCGTCTGGCCCGTGCGGGTCGTCGCGGGGCGTCTGGCCCGTGCGGGTCGTCGCGGACGATCCGCTCTTCGAGGGCCTCGACAGCCCGATCCGCGTGTGGGAGATGCACCGCAGCGAGGTCAAGGTGCTGCCCGACGAGTTCCGCCTGCTCGCCTCCACTGATGACTGCCGCGTGCAGGCGATGGTGCACCGCGACATGCCGCTGTACGGGACGCAGTTCCACCCGGAGAAGCGCCAGGAGGGCTACCCCGACGGCCACAGGCTGGTCGCGAACTTCTTCCGCATCGCGCGCGAGGCCATGACCGGGGAGTGACGAGCGTACACCGCGCCAGGGGAGCGAGCGCCATGCGATTCCTCGAACCCGACGAGCTGGAGCGCATCAACGAGCAGAGCTTGCGCCTGCGAGCAGAGCTTGCGCCTGCTGGAGGAGGTGGGACTGCGCATCGACCACGACATGGTGACGCGGAAGCTGCTGGCGGCAGGCTGCCGCGAGCTGGCGTCGGGCATGATCGCCTTCCCGCGCGAGTTGGTGGCCGAGTGCGTCGAGCAGGCGCCCTCGACGGTGCGGCTGGCGGCGGCCGGGGGCGAGGTCACCGAGATCGGCCCCGATGGCGCGACCGTGTTCTGGACCGGCAATGCTCTGCACATTGTCGAGGGCGACGAGCACCGGCCGATCATGGCGCAGGACTTCGTGAAGCTCACCCGCGTGACCGACGCCCTGGAGCACGTGCAGGCCGCAGTGGGGCCGACCATCAGCGACATCCCGGCCCAGTTCCGCGACTTCGTGGGCTGCCGGCTGCTGGCGCAGCACACCTCGAAGCACCTGCGCCCGTGCATCTACACGCCGCGCGGCGGGCGCGCGATCTGCGAGATGGGTGAGGTGATCGCCGCGCCTCACAGCCTGCGCGAGCGGCCCGTCATCAGCTTCGGCTACACGATCATGAGTCCGCTGCACTGGACCGAGCCGGGGCTGGAGATGTTCGCGCAGACCTCCGGGTACGGTGCGCCCATGATGATCAACGCGGAGCCGACCGCCGGCGCCACCTCCCCGGTGACGCTGGGCGGGACGCTGATGCTCGCCAATGCCGAGGCGCTTAGCGGCGTGGTCATCCTCCAGACGCTCGAGCCGGGCCGGCCGTGCGTCTTCAACCTCGGCTTCGCGCACGCCATGGACATGCGCGAGGCGGTCACCCGCACCGGCTCCCCGGAGAACGGGCTGCTGGGCGCGGTGGGCGCGGAGCTGGCGGCCCTCCACGGCCTGCCCAGCGCCTCGTGGATGAGCACCGAGTCGATGGTCCCCGACGAGCAGGCGGCGTGGGAGAAGATGAACGTCGGGCTGATGCACGCCATGGCGGGCGTGAACATCATCTGGGGCGTCGGGCAGCTCGAGTCGCAGCGCACGCTGTGCCCGGAGATGATGGTGATCGACGACGAGGTCGCGGGAGCGGCGTTGCGGGCCGCGCGCGGCGTGCCGACCGATGACGCGTCGCTGGCGTACGACGTGATCGCCGAGATGGGCGCCGATCCCGACTACCTAGCCCATCCGCACACGCTGGCGCGCTTCCGTGACGAGCTGTTCGAGCCGGCCCTCGGCTTCGTCGGGCGGCGCGAGCGCTGGGAGGAGGCCGGCGGTCTGACGGCGGTCGAGCGGGCGCGCGAGCGCGTCCGGGACATCCTCGCGCAGCCCGAGGATCCGCGCCTGGCCGAGGACGTCGAGCGCGAGGTGCTGGCCATCGAGCAGCGCTGGCGGGAGGAGCTGGCGTGAGCGGCGGGGCGCTGGGCGCGGCTCGCGCCCGTGCCGACTACAGGTAGCCCAGGGCCCGCAGCCGCTCCTCGACGGCGCTGTCGCCCGCGTCGGCCGACGCGTGTTGCGGCCGCTGGCCGGACTGAGGCTTGGTGGTACTGCGTAGGGCTTCGTAGTCGAGGCCGAGCAGGTCGAGCGTGATCGGGCAGACGTCCCGGTTGCAGCACGGCTCGCGGCGGCCGCCGCCCGTCCCAACGCCGGCCCGCGATGTGTCGCGGACAATCAGCACGCCGTCACGGCTGTGCCACGCCCCGAAGAGCTTCCCGTCGTAGCTGTACGGCTCGCCGGCCTGAGCGGGCCAGCCATGGTCGGACGTGATGACCAGCAGGTCATAGTCGGTCCCGACGTCGAGCAGGTTGTCGATCTGCCCGTCCAGCCAGTCGTACAGCTCGAGCAGCGGCTCGTAGGACCAGCCCTCGCCGTCGCGCAGCCGGAGGTACTGGTTGAGCAGGTGGCCGATGCGGTCGAGCATCGAGTACTGGACGAACAGGCAGTCCACGGGGTGTGTGCGGACGAGGATGCGCGTGGCCTCGGCCTTCCACTCGACCATGGTCTTCATGATGTCCACGGTCTGCTCGAAGGTGTAGTTGCGGTACCAGGTGTTGTCGAGGATGCGGCCGCGCGGGGTCAGGCGGATCAGGTCACTGATGTCGCGCGCCTGCAGCATCGGCATGAGCTCCGCTGCCACGCCGGCGTGCTCGAGGTCGTTGGGGAAGCCCGAGATGATGTAGCCGTCCACCTTGCGGCTGCAACTTGTCATCGGCATGTGCACGACGCCCGTGGTCATCTCCGCGTGGTTGAGCATCTCCCAGATGACCGGGTCCCGCAGCGTGTCGTAGGACTCGCTCCCGTCGATGTTGCGCCCCCACAGGTCAGTGACGCCGTGCTCCTCCGCGCTCATGCCGGTGTAGATGCTGGTCCATGACGGGCCGGTGTACGTGTACTCCTCTTCAGCCATGCACGGCCGGTAGATGCTCTTAGACAGCAGGCGCTTGATGTTGGGCAGATCGCGCTCGAACATGATCTGCGCCGACGCGCCGTCGAGGCCGAGGAGGAAGAGCTTCATCACAGAGACACCCCTTGCGAGTGCCCCGCGCCCCCGCGGCCGGTGATGCCCGCGGGACGCGAGACGAAGTCAGTGTTGTGCGGCGTACTTGCGTGGCGCCGAGATGATAGCAGAGTCGCGTAGCGCTGGCAAGGGCCGGGGCGGCGGCCGGGGAATGGTGGCGGGCGGCCCGACGGGGCCGCCCGCCATCGACATCGTCGCACGGGCCGTGCCCGTTACATCATGCCCCCCATGTCGCCCCCGCCCGGGGGCATGGGCGGCTCGGGCTGGGGAATCTCGGCCACGAGCGCCTCGGTCGTCAGCAGCAACGCGCCGATGCTCGCCGCGTTCTCAATCGTAGCGCGCACGACCTTGGCCGGGTCGATGACGCCGGCCGCGACCAGGTCCTCGTACTCCTCGGTCAGGGCGTTGAACCCGTAGCCGAAGGTGTCCTCGGCGAGGACCTTGTCGAGCACCACGCTGCCCTCGTGACCCGCGTTCTCGACGATCTGGCGCAGCGGCTCGGTCAGCGCGCGGCGCACGATCTCGACGCCGACCTTGGCGTCGCCGCGCACGCGGTCACGGGCCTTGTCCAGCGCCAGGCTGGCGCGGGCGAGCATTACGCCGCCGCCCGGCACCACGCCCTCCTCGATCGCCGAGCGGGCCGACGAGAGCGCATCCTCGAAGCGGTGCTGGAGCTCCTTGAGCTCGGTCTCGGTTGCGGCGCCGACCTTGATGACGGCCACGCCGCCTGCGAGCTTGGCGAGCCGCTCCTCGAGCTTCTCGCGGTCGTAGTCGGAGTCGGTATCGCCGATCTCGCGCCGGATCTCGGCGACGCGGGCGTCAATCTCCGCCTGGGTGCCCTCGCCCTGGATGATCGTGGTGTCATCCTTGGTGATAACCACGCGCGCGGCGCGGCCCATGTCCTCGATCTGCACGCTATCGAGCTTGATGCCCAGGTCCTCGGAGATGAAGCGGCCGCCGGTGAGGATCGCGAGGTCCTCGAGATTGCGCTTGCGGCGGTCGCCGAAGCCGGGGGCCTTCACGGCGCAGCAGCGAACGGTGCCGCGCATGTTGTTGACCACCAGCGTGGCCAGCGCCTCCGCCTCGACACTCTCGGCCACGACCAGCAGCGGTCGGTTCGCGGTCGCCACCTTCTCCATCACCGGGACGATGTCGGCGGCGGCTGTGATCTTGTCCTCATACAGCAGGACGTACACGTCCTCCAGCACCGCCTCGGTGTCCTCGCCCGCGAAGTACGGGGAGATGTAGCCCTTGTCGAACTGCATCCCCTCCACGAGCTCGACCTCGGTCGTGCCGACCTTGGACTCCTCCACGGTGATGACGCCGTCCTTGCCGACCTTCTCCATGGCGTCGGCGATGATCTGGCCGATCGCCGGGTCGTTGCCCGCGATGCCCGCCACGTGGGCGATGTCGTCGCGGCCCTCGACCGCGATCGCGTTGTCGCGGATGAGGCCGACAACGTCCCTGACGGCTTCCTCGATGCCGCGCTTGATGAGCATCGGGTTGGCGCCCGCCGCGACGTTCTTCAGCCCCGCCTGCACGATTGCCTGGGCCAGCAGCGTCGCCGTCGTCGTGCCGTCGCCCGTGTCATCGTTGGTCTTGGAGGCGACTTCCTTGCACAACTGCGCACCCATGTTCTCGTACTGGTCCTCGAGCTCGATCTCCTTGGTGACCGTCACACCGTCCTTGGTGATCGTCGGCGCGCCCCACTTCTTCTCGATAACCACGTTGCGGCCCTTGGGGCCGAGCGTGACCTTCGCGGCGTCGGCGACCTTGTTGACCCCGCGTTCCAGCGAGCGTCGCGCTTCTTCTTCGAAGGCAAGCTTCTTGGCTGCCATTGATCTCCCTCCTCAGAGACTCTCCTGGCGGCAGACCGCCGGAGAGGTGCTAGTCCTCGCGCACGGCCAGGATGTCGTCCTCGCTAACGATCAGGTACTCCTCGCCGTCGATCTTGATCTCCGTGCCGCCGTAGGAGGCGTAGATGACGACGTCACCCTCCTCGACTCTCACACCCATCGTCTCCCCCTGGTCGTCGAGCGCGCCTGGTCCAACGGCCACGACCTTGCCCTCCCGCGGCCGCTCCTGGGCGGCCTCCGGCAGGATGATACCGCCGGCGCTCTTCTCCTCTGCTTCGAGGGGCTTGATGAGCACCCTCGCACCGAGTGGCTTCAGCATTCGACAGACACCACCTTACTTCTGTGATCTCGCAAACGACCCGATTCGCGTCTGCACCGTCGATTCGGGGCCAGTCGGCCCCGGTCAGACCGCATTAGCACTCTATTGCGTAGAGTGCTAAGCGGCATGATTATACACAACTGGCGGCCGCTGTCAAGAGGGTAACGGCGGGTACGAAGGCTACGAAGGCTACGAAGGGTACGAAGGCTACGACAGCAACGGCGAACGGCTTCCTCACCCCCTCCGGCTGCTGCGCAGCCTCTTCCCCCTCTCTCTGGCGAGCTTCGCTCGCAAGCGGGAGAAGGGGCTGACGTTACGGCAGCGCCTGCCGATCACGTTGCTGGCTACCAGACCCTTCCGCAAGCCCCCTCCCGCCTGCGACGTCGTTCGTTGCCAGGGGGTGTCCCGAGCGCAGCTCGGGACGGGGGAGGAGGCCGTTGTCGTCGTCGTCATCCGCCCCGCTTCGTCTCTTTCGCCGCCGTCATGTGGGACAGGCATTCCTGCCTGTCAATGCCGTGCCCGTCAATGCCGTACGGTCATCGAGATGGCTGAAGGCCGACAGCCAGGAACGGACGGCACCAATGTCTGACAGGCAGGAATGCCTGCCCTACAATGACGACACCTGACGGTGCCGAGGTAGCCGCCTACCCCGTGGTGACACAGGAACACCCCGATCTGATGGGCTCCGCCCAGGGAGGGGCTGGCCCGAGCGCAGCTCGGGACGGGGGAGGAAGCCGTTGGAGCGGGCACCGCCAACTTACCTACTCGATCGAGGCACACCCGGCCCACGTTGCGCCTTCACCGCCGCCCGCGAGCGGTGTATAATGCGATGGCCGACTGGCTGTGCCGGTCCGGGAACATCTGGCCGCCGGTTCCGTCTAACATGCGGACAACACGCCGGCGACAGGAGTGACACCATGAGCATTCGCAGGGCCGCGGTGGCGTTCTCGCTTTCATTGCTCGTCGCGATCATCGGTCTCGCCGGGTGTGGCGGCGGCGGCGGCGACACGCCCCCGCAGAACCACGACCCCACCATCAACTCGCTCACCTCTGCCGACGCTCAGGTCTGGCCGAGCCAGGGCACCACGGTCACGGTCACCGCGAGCGATCAGGACGGCGATTCCCTGAGCTACGCGTGGACTACGTCCGGGGGGACGATCAACGGCAGCGGCACGCAGATCACGTGGGTGGCTCCCACCACGACGGGCGACCACACGGTGACCGTGACCGTCATCGACGGGCAGGGCGGACAGGCCCAGCAGTCAGTCACGATCAACGTTGACGATATCGGCCCACCGCCGCCCCCGCCGTTCTAGCGATCAGCGGCCACTGATGCGCGCGAGCCCGGGAGTGCTCCCGGGCTCGCGCGCATCCGCGGGCATCAGGTGCCGCCCGCGTCCCCGCTCTTGTCCGTGGCCTTCGCCGGCGAAGGTGCGTCGCGAGAGCCGAGCGCGCACGGTCTGGCGTCCGCGTACGGACACGAGGCCGCAGTTTCGCACGAGCAACCGCTGGTGGGCGCCCGGCCCACCAGGGCGTAGATCAACCACCCCGCGGCCGCGACCACGATCAGCGCTACAATGACCGTCTGCGCCATCTCCCGCCTCCTCCTACCCCAGCCCCAGCGCGCGGCCGCCCTGGTAGATGACGAAGCTGACGAGCCAGGCGAGGCTTATGGTGTAGACCACCGCGAAGGTCAGCCACTTCCACGAGCCGGACTCGCGCCACAGCATCACCATCGCCGCCACGCACGGCACGTAGACGAGCACGAAGGCCATCAGCGCGTACGCCACCAGTGGGCTCAAGGTCGGGTCGGCGCGCAAGGCGCGCGTCAGCGCCCCGCCCGCCGGCCCGTCCTCCTCGATCTCCTCGATCGAGTACGTGGTCGCCAGCGTGGCGACCACGATCTCCTTGGCGGCCAGACCGGCCACCAGGCTGATGCCGATCTTCCAGTCGAAGCCCAGGGGCTTGATCGCCGGCTCGATCGCGGCTCCGATGCGGCCGGCGGCGGTGTACGAGATCGGTGGGGAGGAAGTCGCGTCTGCTTCGACGGGAGGCTTGGGATAGGTCAGCAGCGCCCACATGATGACCGAGGCGGCGAGAATCAAGGTGCCCGCCTTGCGGATGTACGCCCAGCTCCGCTCCCACATGTGCAGCAGCGTCCCCGTCACGGTCGGCATGCGGTACGGCGGCAGCTCCATAACGAAGGGGGTCATCGGGCCCCTGAGGACGGTGGAGCGGAGGACTCTGGCCATGAGCGCGGCGAGCGCCACGCCCAGCAGGTAGATCGACAATATGACCTTGCCCGCCATCGCCGGCGGGAAGAACGCCCCCGCCAGAAGCACGTAGACCGGCAGGCGCGCGCCGCAGCTCATCAGCGGCGTCACCAGCATGGTGGTCAGGCGGTCGCGCCGGCTCTCGAGCGTGCGCGTCGCCATGATGGCGGGCACCGTGCAGCCGAAGCCGACGAGCATGGGAATGAAGCTCTTGCCGTGCAGGCCGATGTGGTGCATCAGCTTGTCCACGACGAAGGCCGCGCGCGACATGTAGCCGCTGTCCTCGAGCAGCGAGATGGCCAGGAACAGCAGCATGATCTGCGGCACGAAGATGAGCACCCCGCCGACGCCGCCGATGATGCCGTCCACGATTAGCGACTCGAGCGGCCCGTCGGGAAGCACGGTCGCGATGTGGACGCCGAGCCACCCGAACAGCGTCTCCAGCCAGGCCATGGGCGGCGCGCCCAGCCGGAAGACCAGCTCGAACATGGCCCACATCAGCAGCAGGAAGATGGGGATGCCCAGGGGGCGGCTGGTGACGACGCTGTCGATGGCCTCCGACCAGTCGATGCGCTTCTGCGCGAGCGTCGTCGTCGCCTCGACGCAGGCGCCGTTGATGAAGCCGTAGCGGTGGTCGGCCAGCGCGAGTTCGGCATCGTCGCCGATGACGGCCTCCAGGTGCGCGCGGACCCGCGCCACCCGGTCCAGCAGCTCGGGGCCGCCCGCGATGCTCTCCTCGACCACCGAGCGCACCTCGTCATCGTCCTCGAGGAGCTTGATGGCCACCCAGCGCGCGGGCAGCCCGGCGATGCCTCCCGCGTCGGCGATGAGGTCCGCGATCTCCCTGACGTGGCTCTCCAGCTCGTCGCCGTAGCCGACCTCCTTGGCCGGGAGGCGCCGCGCGCGCGCGGTCTCGAGCGCGACGCGCAGGAGCTGATCGATGCCTTTACTTCTGGACGCGACTGTCGCCACCACCGGCACCCCGAGCAGTTCGCTGAGCAGCTCGACGTCGATCCGGCGCCCGCGCGCCTCCGCGACGTCGATCATGTTGAGCGCGATCACCACGGGCACGCCCAGCTCGATGAACTGCATGGCCAGGTAGAGGTTGCGCTCGAGGTTCGAGGCGTCCACGATGTCCACGACGACGTCGGGGCGCTCGTCGATGACGAAGTTGCGGGCCACGACCTCTTCGAGGGAGTAGGTGGTGAGGGAGTATGTGCCGGGCAGGTCCACGACGTGCACGAAGGCGTCGCCGACCCGGCGCCGCCCCTCCTTCTTCTCGACGGTGACGCCGGGGTAGTTGCCCACGTGCTGATGGGCGCCGGTGATGGCGTTGAAGACCGTGGTCTTCCCGGAGTTGGGGTTGCCCGCCAGGGCGATGACAATGTCGGCGTCGGTTGCGGTCTCAGGAGAGCGTGTCGTCGTCACAAGTCAATTCCTCTCGCGCGCCGGCGGCCCGGGGGGTTCACGCCGGCCGCACCAGCACGCGGCGCGCCATGCCGCGCCCGAGTCCCAACTTCCCGCCCCCGAGGCGGACCATGACCGGGCCGCGGCCTCCCCAGCCGCCGACGACCGACAGTCGCGCCCCGGGCACCAGACCCATCTCGGCAAGGCGGCGGACCATGCGAGGCCCGCCCCGCACGTCCACGACCTCGCCGGACTCGCCCGCGGACATCATGTCGAGCCGCAGCACCGGGCCTGCGGCGTATCGCTCAGATCGGCTCAACCGCAATCTGGGCTGCCTCCCGCTTCCGCAGCGACAGATGGTAGCCGCGCACTTCGATCTCGATGGGATCGCCGAGCGGCGCCAGCCGCTCGACCTCGATCTCGGCCCCCGGCGTTACACCCATGTCCATGATCCGCCTGCGGATCGCGCCGTCGCCCGACAGGCGCAGCACCCGGCCTCGCTGGCCCGGCTCGAGGCGATCCAGCGTGGTCGCCTGCGCCCCGCCCCGCCGCGCGCGGAACGGGTTGCGATCGGGCACTTCGATGCTCGCGATGCACGCCGTGCAGTCCTGATCGCACGGCACGTCCTCCCAGCGGTCGGACAGATGGCCCAACCACGCCTCCCCGCCGCGCGGGCAGCGCTCGATGAAGTCGATGAGGGCCAGCAGCCGCGAGAGCGCCAGAGGACTCAGCGCGTGCTCAATCTCGCACCCTTCCTCCGCCGCCTGCTCGGCGCCGAGCCCCAGGATATCGTGCAGGAAGGCGGTCAGCGTGTGATGCCGACGCATCAGGAACTCAGCGGTGTCGCGTCCCTCCTCCGTCAGGATCACGGCGCCGTAGGGCTCGTGGACGATGAGGCCGCGGTCCTTGAGGCCCTGCATGGCGGCGCTCACCGACGGCATCTTGACGCCCACGTGGTCCGCGATGTCCTTGACGCGCACGGCGTCCTGCCGGCGCTGGATCTGGTAGATGGCCTCCAGATAGTCCTCCAGCGACGGCGTCAGCTCGACGGCCTGAGTCATGCGACTTCCTCCGGCCCGAACAGAGCGGCCCCGTCCTACCGGCACCAAAATTAGCACAGCCTAACTCCCATGTCAAGGCCCGCGTGCGCTTGGGTGTGAATCTGGACTGCAGGCGGAGCACGCCGGGCGGTACGCGGGCGGGGTCGCCCGCGCTCCAAGAGAGACCGCACGGCGGGCGGCCCCGCCGCCACGTGCAATCCGCGTTCACACCCGTGTCACCTCCGCATATCGCCGCGAGGCGTGCCCGGGCTGGAGGGCCGAGCGGGTGGCACGCCGAAGTAGTCCTGCGCTCCGAATGCGCCGCAGTAAGGCCAACCGTGGAGGTCCACTGCCGATGAGCCGCCGCAAGGTCAAGTGGGAAGAGATGTTCCCCGATGAGATGGAGCGGGCGATCGAGGAGCATCCGCTGCTGTACCTGCCCTACGGGATGTGTGAGCCGCACGGCCACCACAACGCGCTGGGGCTGGACGGCATCAAGTGCTACGAGTTGTGCGTGCGCGCCGCGCGGGAGGGCGGGGGTGTAGTGGCGCCGCTGACCATGTGGCACATCGGCGAGCAGGGCATCGGCGTCCCGTGGCTGACGCGCCAGAACGCGCCGCAGCCGTTCATCACCACGATGGGCCACGAGCTGTTCGTCCAGGGCTTCATCTGGCACCTGCGGGCCGCAGTCGCGCGCGGCTTCGAGGCCGCGATCGCCATGACCGGCCACTACGGCGGCACCGAGTGCGACATGCGCAGCGCGGCCGCCGTCTTCGCCGAACACGTCCCGCTGCCCATGTGGGCGCTCGCGGACTGGGAGTGCATCCACTACAAGCACTACAAGGGCGACCA
>JALGUI010000054.1 GCA_029820915.1 Candidatus Zipacnadia bacterium
AGATGGCCGCGGTGATGGCCCCCCGGGCCGCACAGCCGCAATCGCCTGCCGGCCCGGGACAGACCCCGGAGGCAGCCGGCGTTACCAGGGATCGCGCACGCTCGTCGTGCTGGTGGATATCCACGGGTCGTGGCCGGCGATCCTCTCCGGCCATATGCCCGGCCTGATGGCCAATGGCCGGGCGCCGAGACCGATCGCTGAGCCTCCGGGAGTGCTGACTGGATGCAACTGCGTGTTACGAGACGGAGCGCCGAGGGCGACGACGAGTTGATCTGCACCGAGATACCCGACCGTCCGGGCCTGTGGTCAGCCGGCCCGGTGTCGGGCCCGCCAGGCGACACGCTGGCACTGCATGTCTCGCGCACCGACGGAGAGAGCTTCGAAGCCTGGCGCTCGGGCAGCGAAGGGGTCGAGATTGCCCCTGTAGCAGACGCGGGGGGCCGCGTACTCCGTGTGCAGATGGCGCTGCCTGCCACGGTTGGCGAGGATGTGTCCCGCGACGTCCATCTCTTCCCCGGTCCTCTCACCTTGGTGGTTCGTCTGCTGGCCGTGGCTCCCGACGAGCCCGACGAGGCTGCCGATGCGGATGAGCACGAGGAGGCCACGGCCGGGTTCGCCGGGCTCGAGAGTGCCGCGGCGGTCACTGGCGATGACGCGGTCTCGTCCGGACAACCCTCAGGGGCGCGCCAGTTCGCCGAACCGGAGCGCAAGATCCCGCCCGCTCCGCCGCCACCCCCGGCGCCTTCGGAGGGCGAACCGGCGACCGAGACCGCGGCGCCGCCCAAGGGCTCCGCACGCGGCATGCTCATCGGCTCCGTCCTGGTCATATTGGTGCCTGTGGTCGTGTTCGCCCTGGCCTCTCTCTATCAGCATTTCGCGGCGCGGGGAGCGCCGACGGAGGAAGTCGTGCCGGCCCCAATGCAAGTCGTCATGCCCGAGGTCGCAGGCAGCGGTATCGTCCGGACCTATCATCAGCGTATCACCAATAGGGACTTCGATGCCGCATGGCAATGCTTCACCCCGCAACGTCGCGAGGCGATATCGTGGACTGCGTGGCACAACGGCTACAGCGACACGGTTGAATCGACCGCCTCGGACTTCCGCACGCTCGAGGCCTCAGGCGACAGTGCGCGGGTCGAGTGCACCATCCGCTATCTCGACCACATTGACGGGCGCAGGCTGGCCGGGACCGTCACGCACATCTACTCGCTGCGGCGAATGGGCGGCGAGTGGCTGATCGCCGGGAGCGAAAGCGTCGAGGGGAGCCACCAGAAGCAATGGCTGGACTGACGGACCGGGCGGGGGAGCAGGTGGTAACACGATGAACCTGCACGCCGAAGCGAATCTGGGTCGGAAGCTCGGCCGGCGCACGTTGGCGGCGCGCGAGGAGCCGGACCGTCCGGGCACTTGGACGCTGGATGCCATTGAGGGCTCGCCCAATCTGCGTGCCATCGTGCTGCTGTGGCTCGACGACGCCGTTGAGCTGGGCCAGCGGTGGCAGGTCCAGTCGGAGTGCGACGCCGTGATGAGCGGCGCGGCCCGCGTAGACGATCCCCTGCGCCTGCAACTGACCGTCCCTTCGGATGCGGGCGCTCAGCTTCTCCTGATGCTGCAGGGCTTCCCCGGCCCGATCACGATCTTGCTACCGCTGACCGTGGTCGAAGATGAGGCCTTCGCCCCCCGGGGCGAGGCCGACGCCGCCGAGCCAATGGATGGCCCGGCCGTAGCGGCCGAGACCGCCACCGCAGGCGAGGCCGTGGCGGACGAGGTTGAGGCTGACGAGGCGGTAGACCGGACGCGGCTGGACGCCCCGCCGCCTCCGAACGACGTAGACTGGGTGCGGCCGGCCCAGCAGCCTCAGCATTCAGTCGCCGACCGGCTGATCGCGGAGCCGAGCGGCCCGGACGCCGGGCCTGATGCGGTGAGGGCCGAGCGCCGTGTCCGGATCGAGGAGCCCGCGATCGTCCCGAAGCGTCGCACAGGACCGCCGTGGTCAGTGTGGCTTCTCGTCGCGGCCATCGGGCTTGTAGCGCTGCTTGTGGCGCTGAAGACGGACCCTCTAAACCAGGACTCCTCAGGCGGGGGGGCTGATGTCGGCCTTACGGCACTCACTGGAGATCGCGAGGAGGCCATTCAGGCGTTCGGGGCCCAAGAGTGGTTTCCGCGGCGCCAGGGCTATGTCGAGTCAGGCAAGCCCGCGTGGGTGGAGGCCGAGGGTCATGGAACCGGCGAGGTTACGCTCGCCGGCAGAACGCCGGCGGACATGGCGTGGAACAAGGAAGACGGGATCATCACTGGGTACATGACCCTCAGCGGGCCGATAGACGTATCGGTGACGACTGATCTCCCAACAGGAGCCGATTCGTGCAGCGTCGGCATGGCCCTGTTGGGTGCCGTGGTCAACATGAGCGACCCAAAGGAGCGCCCGTCGCGGTTTGCGGCCGAGCTGCAGCACGACGCCACCGGTACCTTCGCCACGGCGGCCGTCGTCAAGCAGTGGGACTTCACCAGCTACCCGGACAGCACCATACGAGAGAAGATCGAGGAGCAGCAGGCTACCTATAACAACCAGGACGCGCGGAACTACGCCGCTTACTGGCCGACGCCGACGAGCGCAGTGGCTTGGTGGTTGGTGCCTGAGGCGTTCGGCGGCGCGAAACTCCCTATCGATCGTGGGGGCCATCAGGTGCGGCTCTCGTACGATCCAGGCAACCAGAGGGTCAAGGGCTACGTTGACGCCCGGCCGCTCGGCGAGATTGCCGTACACCTGGGCCGCCAGGTGCGACTCACGCTTTACATGTCAACGAGCGAGAGGGGAGTGCGCATGCGGGCGCAATTCAGCGACCTGCGGATCGAGCACGCCGGCCCGCGATGAGTAGCTTGTGGCGTTCTATCCTTCATGGCCGAGCGCGGAGAGCCTGCATATTCGCCCGGCGCCGCAGGGTCCGGTTGGCCATTGCTGGTGTTCTGGTCACTGTCGCCGTCGCCATTGCGGTGCAGTACTACCGCGGTCAAGTGCGTTCGGCCGTGGTGGTCGCGGCCGCGGTTGCGGGCTCCAGCGCTGTGCGCGTGGGGGCGGAAGTGCTTGCGGCAAACCCTGAGTGTCTGGCAATCGAGCGCGCTCGCGAACGCTCGTGGGCGGTGCTCACGCACGCCGCAGCCGTTGGCAGCGATGGGGAGCCGGACCTGCAGCGCATCCTTGACGCAGGCTTCAGAGTCACCCGGGTCTTCGCCCCCGAGCACGGAGTGACCGGCGGTGGCACGAGCCCGGGCGACACGTACATGGGGGTTCCTGTCGCCGATCTCCATGGCACCACGCGGCGTCCTACGGACGACATGTTTGACGGCGTCAATGGCCTGATGGTTGACCTGCAGGATGTGGGCGTGCGCTTCTTCACCTATGTCTCGACCATGTGCATTTGCCTGGAGGAATGCGCAGAGCGGGGCATTCCGGTCGTAGTGCTGGACCGCCCCAACCCCATCGGTGGTGTGGTCGAGGGCCCGATGATGGAGGACGGCTGCCGGTCGTTCGTCGGCCACATCCCCACGCCCGTCAGGCACGGCATGACCATGGGAGAGATCGCCGCGCTCTACAACCGCGCCGAGTTGCGCGGGCGGGCGCGGGTGTTTGTGGTCCCGGTAGCCAACTGGTCCCGGGAGATGTGGCTGGACCAGACCGGCCTGCCGTGGCGCCGGCCCTCGCCGGGCTTGTACTGCATGTCAAGCGTCATCGCCTACCCGGCTACCTGCTTCCTCGAGGGCACGAACGTCAGCGAGGGGCGCGGGACGATGCGCCCCTTCGAACTGGTCGGCGCACCGTGGATAGACGGTGAGGCGCTGGCACGTGTGCTCAATGCGGTTGGCCTGCCGGGATGCTCATTCACCGCGCGCAGTTTCACGCCTGAAGGTGAGACGGTCAAGTACTCCGGCCAGGAATGCGGCGGCGTCATGCTTCACGTGACCGACCGCGCCGCCTTCCGGCCGGTGCGGGCATCGGTCACGGTGCTATGGGCTCTGAAGCAGCTCTACGGCGACCGGCTCGCGTGGGAGAAGACCGGGAGCACATACTTCATCGATCTACTGGCAGGAACGCCTCGCGTCCGTGAGATGCTCGATGGGAACGCTCCTCTGGCGGAGTTGCGGGCACTGTGCGGTAACGGAGGGCGCCGCTTCGTGCGCTCGGGCGTGCGCGCCGGCAGCCTGCTGCGAGCATACGACCGCCCATCATCGCCTGCCAGGCGATGATGCCATGACGCGATCGGGGCGCAGTTCATGAAGCTGCACGCCGCCACAGTCGAGCACGGCGAGGAGCACCCGCTGCCCGCGCGACCGTCGGACGAGAGCCCGGTGATCTGGCACGTCGGGCCCGTTGCGGCAGAGTCCGGCACCGACGTGGAGCTCAGGCTGTGGCTGGAATGCACGGACAGGCTGGGGACAAGCTGGCAGAGCGCGGACCTTGACGTGAACGTCGTTGGGGCTGCCACCCGCGCCGATCCTGTCACGCTGACGGTCACGGCGGTCGATGCGGGGGCGGAGCGCGCACTTGCGCTGCACGGCCTTCCGGGACCGATCACCGTCATCCTGCACCTGACCGGCTCCACGGCGCTCGCACGGCACCCATCGGGGCCGCCCGCCGATGCGGCGCCGCCGGCAACGGAGGCCGCACTCATCGGCCCGGGACCGGAGCCTGGAATCGACTGTTCAGCGGGGGCGTCAGAGGCCGCGTCGGCGCCGGCCGCGGTCGATCTCGGATCGAAACCGCGAACTGCGCCTGCTCCAGGACCGGCAGATACGGGTGACAGGACGGCCGACGCCGACAACGGCCGAGGCGCAGTGAGCTTCTCCGGCGAGACACCCGCGGTGGCGGCGGTCCGCGTTCCGGCCCGCCGCACAGGCCCGCCATGGTCGCTGTGGCTCCTGGTCGGAGTACTGGGATTCGTGGGACTGACCATCGTCGTCAGGCCGCGTGCCCAGGAACACGGGTCTAACCCAGCGGCGGCAGTTGGTGCTAACCATTCGGAGGCTATCCAACGCCTTCGCTTGGTCGATGCTACGGCGTCATCGCACTGCAATAACCAAGCGAAGTATGCCCCGGAGTTGGCCATAGACGGCGCGCGAGATACCGCATGGAACGAGGGGGCACCAGGAGAGGGCACGGGAGAGTGGATCACGGTGTTCTTGGATGGCATCTGTCTGATCTCCCGAGTGGCGTTGGTCCCCGGCTACGACAAGACGCTCGACGACGAGATCGGCGATCGGTGGTCGGCCAACAACCGCATCACGCGCGCCACCCTTGAATTCGAGGACGGGCGGCGAGTTGAAGGCGATTTCGATCCTGATCTGCGCGACCTCCAGCGGGTCAACATTGACCCGCCCGCTCGCTCGAGTTGGGTTCGTATCACGATTACCGAGGTCGTCCGCGGCAATCGCTCTGACTGGCATGAGGCCACCGTCTCCGAGATCCGGGTGTGGGGCTTCCCTGACACCTGATGACCGCGTGATAGCCGGCCCGTGCACTGAGGTGACGATCCGCGATGCAGGTCAACGCGCGTGTCGTGAAGCCGGACCAGCCGGTCGGCTTGACGTGCCGTGTCTCCCGCGACCCCGAGGGCCGGTGGGTGCTCGCCATCGACGGTGCGCCTGCCGGTGCCGAGCTGCTGGTGCGCGTCACGGTCGAGGGCGCGGACGGCCTCGGCGGCCAGTGGACGGCCCTTGATTCGGGCATCTCCATGGCCGGCACGGGCTCCGAGCACGATCCGCTGATGCTGACGGTAGCCGCACCGCCGACGGATGAGGAGCGGGTGATGACGGTTCAGGGCCTGCCCGGGCCCATCGTGCTGGTTGTCCGAGTGCGCGCGATCAGTGTGCCGGCGCCCATGTCAGCCACGGATTCCGGCGCAACCGCACAGACGGGGGCGACCGAAGCGCCACCATTCCCCCCACAGCCTGCGCCGAGTCCCCCGGTGCAGCCCGATCCCGAGCCCGAGGCGACTGCACAGCCGGCCGTGCCAGAAGCGGGCCCTGAGCCCACACCCGGTGTCGCACAGGAGCCGTCTGTGGGCCGCGTGCAAGAGGCCACAGCGCCCGGCCCGGTGGCCGGCGCCGCCTCTGTGGCTGACCCCGCCCGATCTGGTGCGCCGTTTGGCTGGGTGGCCCTCGGTGCGTTGGCCACGGCCGTAGTGTCGCTGCTCGTCTGGTCGCTGACCCGCCCTGCCCCAGAGCCCGTGGCACAGCCACTGGAGCCGGCCGTGGAGTCGGTGACGGTTCCAGACGTCGCCGGGACCCCGTGGGACAGCGCCAAGCGAGAACTCGAACGCGAGGGGCTTCAGGCTTTCCGCGCCGAGAACCGCAATGACGATAGCGCCGCTGAGGGCGTAGTCATCGCACAGCGCCCGCCCGCCGGTCAGACGCTGGCCACCGGCTCTCGGGTTGATCTCGTGGTGAGCCTCGGCTCCGCCACCGTCAGCGTGCCAGATGTGATCGGCATGAGCCTGTCCGACGCCCAGAATGCGCTCGAGGCCACCGGCGGGCTGGACGGCGTGTGCGACGAGACGCGCCCCAGCGACAGATATGAGCCGGGGGCGGTGATGGCGCAGGTCCCGGAGTCTGGCCGGCGGGTGGCAGCGGGCTCCGTGGTATCGTTGACCACAAGCGCCGGTCCCGCGCCGCCCCCGCCCTCCGGCCTGACCACGTTCACCAACACCGACCAGGGCTACTCGATCAACTATCCGGCCGCCTGGCGTGTCGAGCGCTCCTCCTATCAGGATGGCGGTACGTACCATCGAGTCGAGTTCATAGCGCCCCAAGAGGACGTGCGCGCGCTGGTTGATTCCGGCTCACCGGGCAACAGCGATGATCCGCTGGACAGTTGGCGCTATCTCAGTCGCCAGATGGCGCAGACCTACGGTTCGAGGTACCACCTGATCTCGCTCGCCCATACGACGCTGAGTGGCTACCGGGCCGGCTACTGGGAGTTCGACTTGGACCTCGAGTCGGGCACGACCGTGCGCAAGATCGACGTGGGGATCAACGTGGCTGGGCGGGGTCACGCGGTCCTCTGCCGGGCACCCGTGGAGGATTTCGCGGCCTACGAGGACCTGTTCCAGGGAATCATCGACAGCTTCGAGGTCCGGTAGGCATCGACTCGACCGGCGCTGGCGGTCGGGCCACCGGGCCGCGAATCAGGGGCATGCAGCGAAAGCGGGTGACGTGGATCGATGGAGATCGATGCGCGGGCGACGGGGCCCGATGGTGCGCAACTCGACGTGGCGTGCCAACCGGCCGACGCGGCTGGCACCTGGGTCCTGTCGGTCGGTGAGGCAGCCCCTGGCAGCGAAGTGACGGTGACCGTGCAGATCGAGGAAGCCGGATGGGTTGGCGCCGAATGGCAGCCGCTCGATCCGGGCGTTGTGGTGGAAGGCGGCGGGTCGAACGACGATCCATTGTCACTGCGCGCGGGGATCGGCCCAGCAGGGGAGGAGCGCACGTTCGCGGTCCATGGTCGGCCCGGCCCCATCGTGTTGGTTGTGCGGCTGCGCGCCGGCCCTGAGCCACCTCCGCCGGCGAACGTCAACGAGGAGGATGAGCGGCCGGGACTGTCGATCGACTCCGCCCGGCCGGGTAGGGTCGAGAAGCCGCGGGCAGTGCCTCCCCCGCCTCCCCCGCCTCCCCCACCTCCCCCGCCCGCGTCATCAGAGCAAGTGCCAGAGGGCGCACCGGCCCCCATCGTGCCGCGCCTGGACAGGCCGGGCGACGCGCCCCATGCCATCGAGCCAACTCCTGAGCCACGAGGCGGGGCGGGGCCGGGACGAGCGATCGCCCTTGCTCTGGTCATCACGGCTCTAGTCGTGGCCGTCGGTTGGTGGCTTGTGCCTCCCGGACCCTCGGCCGGACGTGGAGGGCGTGGTGCGGCGGCGCGGGAAGTCGCGCTGGTGCCCGACTGCTACGGGCTGAGTGAGGACAGCGCTGAGGGTGAGTTGGCGCGGGCCGGTCTGGACTGGACGGTCTACTCCGAGCCCAGTGACACGGTAGCCGCCGGCCGCGTGATCTCGCAACAGCCGCCCCCCGGAACCAGCGTGAGCACCGGCGAGAGCGTGCAACTCGTGGTCAGCAGCGGTCCGGCGCAACCCTCGGCGGGTGACACTGGATCGCTACAGGAAGGGCAGACTGCGGTCTACCGAGATCGCGATCGGGACAACCTGAATATCCGGCAGAGTCCCGGCACCGACGCGCCGATCATCGGGAAGCTGCCTTACGGGGCTAGAATCCGCATACTGGAGATCGACGACAGTGTGTATCCGGGCTGGGTGCGGGGCGAGGTCATGGCCACTGGACAGGTCGGCTGGATGGCCTGCCGCAATCCGAGCGACGGTTACCAGCTCATCAGGCCCGACTGAGTAATGTGGGCTTGGGGCATGACAAGGTGCGGACGGTGCCGCGAGAGGTGCACTTGAGGCTACGTGCCTGGCAGGACCTGAAGGTGAGTGATGGCCGCAGATGAAACACTCCCGCACACCGGCCGGGAGGAGACGGTCGAGCGGAGGTCCGCCCCGCAGCCTCCCCGCCCGACTGAGGCTTCCGTTGGCGGTCGGCCTCCTCATTGTGGCGGCTCTCGCCCTGGGGCACGGCCTGGCGTTTCTCTTGGCCCCACCACGGCCCGATCAGAGTCCCAAGCCGACGCTGGTCCCCGCGACTCAGGACAGGCCAGAGGCAGCCCCGGCACCGCCGCCCTCCCCGCCGACACCGACCTCGAACAAGACCGTGCGGTGGCCGAAGACGATTGGTCGGGGCAGCACGATAGCGATCGTAGCCACCGGCAGTCAGGTGCGGCCAGACTACTTGCATGCCGGCGTGCAGGCACTGAAGCGCTTGGGCTTCAGTGTCAAGCTCGGCGAACATGTTCTGAGCGCCTCCGGCGGCTGCGCCGGCACTGTCGCCCAGCGGTGTTCAGACTTCGAGCAGGCATGGCGAGACGAAGAGATCGACGCCATCTGGTGCGCGCGCGGAGGTCACGGCTCGGTTGAGATGCTGGAACGGCTCGATTGGGGTGTGGTCGGGGCACGCGACGTCGCACTCGTCGGCTACAGCGACGTGACGGCGCTGCAGTTGGCCCTCTTTCAACGGCATCGGTTGGTGTCGATCTCAGGGCCGATGGTCGCCTCGGATCACGGCTTGGGCGTGCCCGGCGGGGTGCCGATGGGCACCCGTCGGCTGACGCTACAGTGGCTCCTCAGACCAGGCGGACTGCCGGCGGCGATCAAGCCCCCGCGTGGCGACCCGCCCACGACCGTGAAGCCCGGACGCGCCGCGGGGTTCCTGCTTGGGGGGAGCCTCAGCCGAGTGTGCGACCTGATTGGCTCCGACTTCCTGCCCGACTTCACGGACGCGATACTGGTGTTGGAGGACGTCAACGAGACTCCGGAGACTATTGCGGCGATGCTGGGCCGGCTTCGAGACGCGGGGTTATTCCAACAGATCAACGGCGTGCTACTTGGCGATTTCAGCGGGTGCATCGGTCGGTCCCGGCTTCGCGCCACGATCCTGGCATGCCTGGACGGCCGCGATGTGCCTGTGCTATCCGACTTCGCTTACGGCCACCTTGACAAGCCGCGCGCCACGTTGCCGATCGGTGCATGGGTTGAACTGGATGCCGATGCACGCACTCTTACTGCCTACGAGCAACCGTGAGGCCGCCTGGCCTCGGGACTCCCCGCACTGACCCTCGTTTCCCACCGCAGACGAGGCCCAAGCCTTCCTCGCGAGTGGATGCCTTGGCCACGAGAGGGGCTGCCGGCCGCACTTGGTGGCCACGCGGTCCGACGTGGGGTGGGCAGGAACATGGGGACCGCTCTTCGCCTGTCGGTGGGCTGCACTGCCGTCGCAGGCAGTGGCCCCCCGCAGTCGCGGCGGTCTGCTGGGGCAACAGTCCTCTACGCTGTTGGGTCAATGGTCCCTGCCGCGCTGGGTAGTGCGTGGTCGGAGGTCGTCGGGTCGGGGAGCGGGCTTGGCGCGCAGGTCTGTCGGATCGGAGAAGGGGTCAGCCCTCGATTGCGCGAATGCAGTCACGCTCGGTACATCACTCAGCTGCACTGCTTGAAGGCGCACCGCAGCCTCCGCTCTGAGTGTGGTCATAGGCCTGGGAGTCACGGGCACAGCCGTATCACCGGTGTGCACCTAGCCTATAGTTCAGCACTTCTTGGCGGCGGTCTGAAGCGCTTGGTGAGGTGGTTCGCGACTAAGTGATGGTAGCTGGGCTCGAAAGGCGCTCGATCAGCCCCGATGAAGGTCGTTTCCGGGCATTCGCAGGTCG
>JALGUI010000055.1 GCA_029820915.1 Candidatus Zipacnadia bacterium
TGCCGTCGAAGGCCTTCAGGTAGTCCTCGAACATCCCGGCGTACTCGCCGAACCCGCGTCGGCAGTAGTCGCTCATGACCTCATCCACCGCGCGCCGGCGCCGCCAGCCGTGGTCGGCCATGAGCAGCATGTTCGTGCAGTAGCCCGTGGGATAGCCGAATAGTGACTGCGTCAGAATGCCGTCCACGCCGGCTGCCTCGAAATCGGTCAGGGCGCGCGCGAGTTCGCTCGGGTAGTGACGTGTCTGTGCCATGCTCCCGCTGAATCCCCCCCAGTAGCCGTAGATGATGAGCGCGCGGTCGGAGCGCTCACCAGCGCACTGGTCGTGGTCGAGCAGCGCTCGCCACACGGCGAGCCGATCCTCGTCAATCTCGATCGCACAGAAGTCCACGTTGGGCAGTGGGCGCTCCCGCATCGGCATCTCGCGCAGCGTCTGTTGGTACACCAGGTGGCTGAACCGTCGGTCGGGGAAACGCTCCGCAATGCGGTTGACGAAGCCAAGCACATGATCGCTGATGGTGCGCTCGCCGCTGCGGTCCTCCGCACAGCGGGGGCAGTCGCAGGCCACGAGGCCATCGTCCGGCCAGATGCTGACGCGCTCGAGCCAAGGGTAGTCGCCGAGCAGTCTGCCCACATTCGCAGCGAACTGGTCCTCCATCTCGCGGTTGGTCAGACACAGGCAGACGCCGCGGTAGCCGGCCACGCGTCGCCCGCCGCGCATCCCGAACCACTCGGGGTGATGGTCGAAGTAGTCGTGCGGGTCGATGAAGTAGCGCTTGAAGTCGTGGTGGCCGAACTCGGCCGTCATGTCTCTGGCCCGCAGAGCCTCCAGGGCGCCGCTCTCGCGGATCTCGTCGAACCGTTCCGCGCTGAGGATCGTGGCGCTGAAGCGATTGCGCGCCATCCATTCGACCAACTGCGGGTGGTAGCCATGGACCAGACCTCGCAGCGTGAAGCGCGGGCTCTCAATGCGCGCCTCAAGCGGAACGGCGGGTCGGTTCTGCGCGGTGATGATCTCGCCCCGCTCGCCGGGCTCGAACCACCGGCAGCCGAGGGTCTGGAGGAGGTCATAGACGCCGAAGAGGACTCCGCGCGGCCGCCGCGCGCGTACCGCAAGCTTTCCGCTTACCGGGAGCAGGGCGTAGCCATCCGCCTCGACCCGCGCGTCGGGCAACTCTTGCTCGACCTGGTCGGGAGGCCGGATCAGCAGGCTGTTGGCAGGGAGCTCGGCCTGCCTGATCTGCAGTCGCGCGCCGCACATTCGCTCCACGCAGCGGCGCAGCTCCCGCGCAGCGATCTCCAGAGCGCTGTGTGCATCGACCGGGATCATGATCTCGACCCTGGCCTGCCGGCCGTCCGCGAGCTGCAGAGCAACGCCCACAGGTATCACCTTTCGGGGCCGACCGCGCGGTGGTGCCATGGCCACCAGGAAGGTCGCCGGTCCTCTGCGAGTTGAGGAGCGTGAGCTTGTTGATCGTGTGCACTGAGCGACGATCCGCCAACGCGGTAAGGAGCACCCATGTAGCGTGTTCAGTGATGGTGGATCAGGATTTCACTCCTGCTCGCCTCGCTGATTTCCCGTGGTGTTGCCGCTCACAGTCGAGTCCGCGACATCGACCAACTTCAGCGGCTCACCATCATGGCAGATCGCGGTGTTTCCGATGATCACGACCCGGCCCTCATCCGGCCACTCGTACTCGCGCCCGCCGCTGTCGCCGCCGTTGACGTAGATCGCTGCCTTGCCGCCGACCTCAACATCATTCCCCATGATGGTCACCGGCCACCCCAGCGAGTAGACATCGATGCCGTTGGAGCCATTGGGCTTCGTCACCGTGTTGCCGATGATCGACGTGCCACCGTTGACGAAGATGCCGCGGCCGGGTTCCTCGCTGATGACGATGTTGCCACAGATCACGTTGCCCATCGATGTCTGGCCGCCTTTGGACGAGATGTCGCCGCCCCCGGCTCCGGAGCCGCAGTTCTCGACGATGTTGTTCGCGATCACGGAGTGGCGCGCTTTCATGTAGATGGCCTCATGATCCTGGCCGGTGTTGAGGTTGCGCACGGTGTTGCCGATGATCGCCACATCCGTGCCGTATGCCAGCACTCCATGCACCTCGCGGCCCGCACCGTCAACGACTTCCGTGGACCCGAAGATTGTGTCCATCACGTTGTTGGCGATGACCACATCGCGTGTGGTCTCGCGAGTCGCGTTGCTGCCGATCACGATGCAGAAGGCGCCGCCCTGCATGTCGCCGATCTGCTCGAAGGTGTTCCCGATCACCTCGATGCAGGAGATATCCCCGTAGATGATGGCGATGCCACTCTTCATCCGCTCGAATTGGCAGTCGCTTACCGTGAAGTCCGTGATGGCCCCGACGGGGTCCTTCCCTGTGCTGATCGCGACTGTGCCGTCCTGGAAGTTGCAGCGTTCGATCAGTACGCCCGCGAGCACGTTGCCTTCAGGCGAACCGGGCTTGAGGGTGATGCCGTCGCCGCCCGAGAAGGTCAGGTCGCGCACAACCAGACCGGCAGTGAACTGAATCGTTCCTGGGTTCAGCAGCGTCGTGGCGGCCCGTCCAGCGCCGGCAACCTGGACAGGCACATTCAGATCGATGCCGTAACCGGCCATGTCAAACGAGCCCGGCCCGACCCGAATCTCACCACCATCGCGGGATATCGCCTGCAGGGCCGCAGCGACACTCCGCATCGGCTGTTCTTCCGTCCCCGCCCCCCCGTCGTCGCCCTCAACTGCAACGTGTATGGTGCGTGCCCCGACATCAGGCGTAACCATGAGAACGAACAGCGCGACGATCAGCCAGATCATGTGCCATCCTTCCAGTGCGGACGCCTTGATATTGAGGACGAGAATCCTGACGGCCATCTCCCACTGATCCGGACACAACAGCCTGCAGACGCCCTATCCCGTCGGCTACCCACAGAAACTCGTTTGGACCGATGCCCTTTCCGGAACTCCGGAAAGGGCTCTTCCGTGATCTAGAGGAATAGTCCTCCTGATCCGCGAGAAAACGTTGTTTCAGGGCGAAACGCCTCCGCTCAGGGATGGGGGCACGCTCAAGGAGGGCCCGACGATGAAGAGCTGTCCGATGCTGTTCATCCTCCTGTTGTGCGCGAGCGCGCAGGCGGCGGGTATCACCGAACTCAAACCCCTGTACCCGGCCACCGAGATCGTCGTCGAAGGCCGCGCGCGGGCGGCGATCGTCTGTCCGGAGAGCGCAGAGCTGCGCGGCGCCGCCGACGCTCTGTCCACGCGCATCACTGAGCTGTCGGGGGCGCGGCTCGAACTGCTGACCGACACGTCCGTGGTCGCCGAGGACTGGCAGATCGACCACGACGCGCTGGCCGGGCGCACTGTGGTGGCGCTGGGGAACTGCAACACCAACCGGCTGCTGGCGGTGCTCTTCGGCGCGGGCTATACCGCGGAGAGTTCGGTCTACCCCGGCCCGGGCGGCTACGTGGTGCGCACCGTGCACGATCCGTTCGCCAACGGCACCAACGTGCTGGTGCTGGCGGGCTCGGACGCGGCGGGCGTGGCCCGAGCGGTCGAGGTCTTCCTCGAGCGCTACGCGGCTCCGCGCGCGCCCCGGATCGCCTTCGATGAGCCGATCACTGATGTCGAATTCGTCAGCGTGCCGACCCGCTTCTTCCCCACGGTGACCGACTGGTCGTCCTCCAAACGCCAGCCCCAGTACAGCACGATCGAGTACTTCCGCCAGCTCTTCGGCGCTTCGGGGCTGATGGACGCCGACGGGACGATAATCAGTCGGCAGGAGGGCAACCTGGTGACGGTGCTGGGTGCGATCGGGCGCGTGGCACAGAGCTACTTCTGGAATGGCGATCCCGCGCTGCCTCCGCTGATGAAGGACCTGCTCGACCGCAACCGCCGCCTGCTCGACAACGTGCCGCGGCGGGTGGAGATGGAGGGCGCGGCCAGCGCCTTCACCCATTGGTGGGACGTGGTCGAGGAGCTGCCGATCTGGACCGATGCCGACCGTCTGGAGATCACCAACGCCTTTCTGGCCGACGCCCTGCAGGGCTACGAGACCCGCGCTGCCAACCAGCTCGTGCGCGAGGGCGCTGTGCAGGTGGTGGACGAGAACCACGGCACCAACTCGGCGCTCAACACGTACGCCGGCTGGCACTACTTCGAGAAGTACTATGACCTGCCCGAGACCAAGTACTGGATGGACGTGGCACGCGCGGTCTTCGCCGGGCAGAGCTCGAGCTTCCAGATGCTCGAGGACGCCGCGGGCTATCTGTGCTACTGCCCGCGCCACGCCATGAGCTACGCGCTGAAGAGCGGCGATCTGACCTACTTCACGCGGGGCATCGCGCGCTCGCAAGCGGAGTACATCGCCCAGGCCTGCATCAACAACCTCGGCCTCGCGAGCGGTTTCGGCGACTGCTCGTCACTGGTCCTGCCCGGGATCTTCGAGGCCATCGCCTCTGCCGCCTGGTACTACCGCGACCCGCGCCTGACCTGGGTGATGCAGAACCAGATGCCGCAGGCGTGCGGGCTGCGCACCTTCCAGTACCCGATCCCCTACGACCTGACGGTGGAGCCGGCGGTGCCGGCGGAGTGGAACGGGATGACCGTCTTCCCCATCTACCGGCAGACGCTGCGCAAGGGCGACGGCTCCCCGACCCTGGTCTACGATCCGCCCGAGAGCGCGGGCGCGCAGTGGTTCAACAAGATCGTGTTCCGCGAGGGCTGGGGCGCCGACGACCAGTACCTCCTGCTCGACGGCGCCGGCAAGTTCAGCCCGGTCGAGGGCTACCCCAACGGGCCCGCCGGCCACAAGCACAACGACATCAACAGCATCATCAACTTCACCGCCGAGGGCCGGATGTGGCTGGTGGATCACACCTACTCGGCCCGCGGCATCCAGGACCATTCGGGCCTGTACATCGCGCGCGACGGCGCCGTCTCCCACCCGCAGCACGAGGCCAAGCTGCAGGAGGCGGCGGATGGCGGCGTGGTCGCGATGAGCCGCTCGCTGTATGAGGGCTTCTCGGGGGCCGACTGGGAGCGCGCCATCTTCTGGCGGCCCGGCCAGCCCTTCGTGGTGCTCGACCGCGCCATCGCCCGCGAGCCGGGGCACTACGTGGTGCGCTGCAGCTTCCGCGGCCTGGGCGAGGCGGCGCTGGCGGACGGGCGGCTGCGGCTCACCCAGGCCGACCGCTACTGCGACATCGTGTCGGACGGGCAGGCCCGCACCGACGTCGAGACCATGCAGTTCCCCACCGGGGAGGCCTGGCAGGACTACCCGCACGCCGAGCCCGTGGTCAAGATCTTCCAGCAGGACAAGTCGGCCGTGCTGGAGCCCGGGCAGATGCTGAGCTTCGCAACGCTGGTGCACGCGGCGGCCTCGCCCGCGGAGCTGGATGCGGTCACGCTGGCGCCGGTCTCCGACGGTGCGGTGCTCGTGCGCACCGGGCAGGGCGAGACGCTCTACGGCATCGGCTCGCCGCCCGGGGAGATCGCCGACGCCGGCAGCTACGCCCTTGCGCCGCAGATCGCCCTCTTCGGCGGCCTGCGCCGCTTGGGCCCGGCCGATGATCCGCTCCTGACCGCCTCGGCGCCGGTCGCGCTGTGCGTCGCTCGGGGGCAGAGCGCGTGGCTGGAGACCACCGGGCCGGTGGACCTGCGCCTGTCCGGACGCGAGGCCCCCGTGCACCTCACTGCGGGGCGTCACGAGCTGCCCGACGAGGTGGCCGCGTCGGCGATCACCGCGCTGGCCGAGACGGCGATGGCGCGGGCCACCGAGCCGGCGGCGGCCCGCCCGGCCGACGACGGCGCGGGCGATGAGGAGGCCCCCTTCGGCTGGCCGGGCACCGCAGTGAACCTGGGGACGAACGTGGCCGAGGCCGCGGTCGCCGACCTGGATGGCGATGGCCGGAACGAGTGGCTCGTCGCCGGCGAGCAGGGCGTGTCCGCCTTCGCGCCGGACGGGTCGCTGCTGTGGCGGTTCGCGACGGAGCAGCCCTGCCGGAGCGTGGATGCCGGCGACGTTGACGGCGACGGCGCGCCCGAGGTAGCGGCGGGCTGCGACGACACCTCCGTCTACCTGCTCTCGGCCCGTGGCGAGCAGCTCTGGAGCTTCCGCTGCGCCCCCACCACCGGCACCATCGGCCTGCCCGCCTGGGTGGACTGGGTGCGCATCGCCGACCTGGAGGGCGATGGCCGGCCGGAGATCGTGGCAGGCGCCAACCAGGTGCACTGCCTCGATGGGGCGGGCAACCTCAAGTGGGAGAGGTATCTGCGCTTCGCGCGCGGCATGACCTGCGCCGACTTCCTGCACGGGGCCATCGCCGACCTCAACGGCGACGGTGCCCTGGAGGTGCTGGCGCTGTTCCTGTACTCGTACAACCAGGCCCTGGCCTTCGACGCCGCGGGTGAGATCGTGCTCCCGCCGGACTACGATAACGACCGCAACTTCGGCGTGAACATCGACCTGCCCCGGGGCCTGCTGGTGACCAACGCCTTCGGCACCGAGCAGCCGCACTTCGTAGTCGCGGGCGCGGGCGGGATGCGCGTGCACTGGGCCAGCGGCGAGCATGTCGGCATCCCGGGCTTCAAGGCCGAGGGCGGCTGCGTGGCGCTGACGAGCTGGGAGCCCGAGGGCGAGCCGCCGGTGATCTTCAGCGCCGACGACATGGGCGCGGTGACCGCCAGGCGCGCCCAGCCGCCGCGCGGCGACGAATGGATCGCCTTCGACACGCTGTGGAGCCTGGTCATCGGCCGCAGGATTGCCTGCCTGACCACCGCGGATGCCGACCGGGACGGCGAGGCCGAGCTGCTGATCGGGATGAAGAGCGGGGCCGTGCGCGTGGTCAATGCGCTTACCGGCGAGACCGAGGCGCTCTCCGCGGCCACCGGCTCTCCGGTTGTCGGCTTCCGGCGTGACCGTGAGCAACTGCTGGTGCTGCACGCCGACGGGCTGGTCGAGGTGCTCCCGGCGGGGGCCGAGTAGAGGCCGCCTCACAGCCGACCTGTGCGGTTGTGAAGCACGTCTTGGCGCCTCGTCGCACGGAGGCGACGTCGTGCGCTGGTGCCGTTGCCGACTGAGAGGAGATGCGATCGTGCGTCGGTTCCCGTTGTGGGCACTCGCTGTGACGCTCGGCCTCGCCACGCCCGCCGCGCAGGCGGAGATCACCAGGTTCCCGGACCCGTTCGCGAGCGGAGCGGTCCACCAGTACCGGCGCCTGACCCATGACCCGGCGATCCGCGACCACGCCAACTACCACAACACGCAGTGCTTCAGCCCGGACGGCAGGTACGTGTGCTACACGCATTACGGCGCGCCCGGGGGTGTGGGGTTGGAGGCCAACGGCGTGCACATTATCGACCTGCACACCGGCGAGGACCTGCACGTCGGTCAGGGCGGCAGCCCGCGCTGGGCGCAGCGACACAACTGGCTGTTCTACTCGGTGCCCTGCCGGGAGGCCGGCAACCCCTGGGAGAAGGGCACGGAGGTCTGGCGCTACGACTGCGCCACCGGGCGGCAGGAGCTGATCACCTGGGGCTGGGAGTTCCTGGGCTCGACGGACTGCGAGGACCGCTGGATCTTCGGGAACTTCCGTCGCCGCGATCTGCCGGGGAAGGTCTTCCACACCGGCCGGGCGCGCATCGAGCCGGCCAGCGAGCCGGAGCTGATCTTCGCCGCGCCCGGCGTCAGGCCCCTGTGCAACCCCGCGCACGACCTGCTCAGCCTCCGGTCGAAGGAGTCCGGGCCCTTCGCGTCGAGCCGCAAGTGGCTGGACCTGGACGGCTCGAACGTGCGCGTGGGCGTGCCGCAGGTCCAGGGCGGGCACATGGCGTGGTCGGGCGACGGCGAGTGGCAGCTCGTCGGCAACGCCCAGACTCAGGGGCGGCGGTGGAACGAGCCCTTCCCAAGCGACCTGCACCTGCTGGCGAACATCCGCTTCGGCGACATCAGCCCCTGCGGTCGCAGCGGCCGCTGGATCTGCGGCGGCGGCGCGATCGCCGACCTGCGCTGCGGGCACGGCTGGGGCCTGCCCTCGCCGCCCTCGCAGATATGCTATCCCGACACCCTCGGCGACGTCTCCGACGTCTACGACTGCGATGCCAAGGGCAGCCCGGACGGCACCAAGATCTGCTTCGTGTGCAACTACCCCTTCGAGGATGCTCCGGTGACCCGGGTCACCACGACCATCACCGATGAGACGAGCCTGCCGGTAGCGAGCACCGATGGCTTCCCCGAGTCCGGCGAGATCGACGTGCTGGGCGAGGTCATCGGCTACTCGGCTACGACGCCCACCAGCTTCGAGGGGCTCCAGCGCCGCCGCCTGCGCACGGGCCGCTATCCCTTCGTCAAAGCGGGCTGGCGGGTGACGCTGTTCGCGAGGCGGCTGCTCACGGACGAGGAGCGCGCCGGGGCGCCGGCGCCCTGGAGCTGGCTGGTGGACGCCGTGCGCGAGACGGGCGGCGACGTCGAGAACAGCCCCCTGCTGCGCCAGCGGCAGACCGACCTCTACGTCGCCGTGGTGCGCCTGCCCGATCCCCCGCACCTGAGGGCCGGCGGCGACGCCGTCCAACTCATCCCCGGCGAGAACCACGAGGAGACCTTCGGCTACTTCCTGGAGATCGACGGACAGCGCGTGAATGCCGAGCCGCTGCGGCCCGGGGAGCAGGTGGAGCTGCCGGGCGCCGGCCACTGCCGGGCCGCCGCCGTTGAGTGGAGCGGGCTGGAGGGCCTGCCCGGCCTGCCGCTGGCGCTTCCGGCGGGAGCACGCGTGGTGGCGCTCGCGGAGGAGCCCGCCGACTTCGCGCGCGTCACGCCCGTCTGGCTCGTGGCCGGCGAAGAGGTCGCGCAGGCGACAGCGCTCGAGGCGCCCGAGGCGCTCTGCGAGCAGCGGCACCTCCACGACGGCGTGATCCGGCTCGAACACTACCGGCACGGCGCGATGGTCGCCGCCGAGGACCTCAACGCCGAGGGCTATGCGACCCGTCGCCTCACCTTCGAGGGCGGCGCGCTGACCACGCGCGAGTACTGGATGCCCGACGATCGGCGCGTGAGCCTGGAGCTGTTCGGCCCCGACGGCTTCAAGCGCGAGCAGATCCAGTACCGGCACACCGCCGAGGGCGAGGAGCTCGAACGCGACCACTGGTACTACGACCGCGGCTGGCCGATTCGCCGCGTGGTCAATGGGGGCCGCAGCGAGTACCGCAAGCAGGGCGACGACTGGGTGGAGGTTGAGCCCGAATGAAGATCAATGCAGAGGTGATCCAGATGCGTGCAGTCATCACGTTGCTGATGTCGGCGGCGCTTGCGCTTGGTGGTCTGGCCGCCACGGCCGCGCCGCAGTACCTGATCGATGCGCGTGGCTGGGACGGGCGCGCGCCCGCGCGGCTGGTGGTGCGCGCCATCCCCGAGGTGGTGCGCCCGGAGGCGTGGAGCGGGAGCGTGGCGGTCGAGGGCGGCGAGGTGCTCGAGGTGCGCCTGCGCTCCCGGGAGGGCCGGCGCAGCACGCCCGGCGTGATCGTCGAGGGCGCGAGCTTCGAGGTCGAGGCCGACCAGCCGATGCACGACCTCGCGATCGAGCTGACCGGCACGGATGCGACAACGGTCGCTGTCGAGCTGGCCGGACAGAGCGTGCGCGCGACCATCGCCGAGCTGCGCGCGGATGACCGGCGGTACGAACTCGGGGGCGGGGGCACGGTGCGCCTGCTGCTCACCTTCGTGTACCCGGCCGACGAGCCGGAGCCGATCCGGCAGCTCAAGCCGATCGTGGCCGCGACGGAACTGATGGTCGGCGGCGCGGCGCGCTGCGTGATCGCGGTGCCTGCGGATGGCCGCTACGACGAGCTGGCGCAGGGGGTGCAGTCGGCGCTGGCACGGCACGGCGAGCCGCCGGAGATCGTGGCCGCGGACGACCTGATAGACGAGCATCTGCAGCCGAACGCACAGGTGCTGGGCGAGACGCACGTCATCGCCATCGGCAATGTGCTGGACAACCGCCTGGCGGGCGGGCTGTGGGGGTGTGGCCAGGCGATGGCCTCGCAGCTCTACCCCGGCCCGGACGGGCACGTAATACGCACGATCCACGACCCCTACGGGCTGGGGCACAACGTCGTGCTGCTCGCAGGCAGCGACGCCGACGGCGTGGCGCAGGCGGTGGACCGCTTCCTGCAGGCCCACGTGCCCGCGGCGGGCGACGTGGCCCTGGCCGGGCCGATCATCGACGTGGACTACCACTGGATCGATCACCCGGGCGTCCCGGACCAGTGGACCAAGCGCATGCCGCCGGTCCGCGACATGGCC